>JBDNFP010000382.1:0-6820 GCA_041689775.1 Spirosomataceae bacterium | reverse complement strand
TCGTTTCTCTCCCTTGATGGTTTTCTGTTTTAAAAGTAGCTTTTTAAGCTCCAAAGATGATTCTCTAATCTCCAATTCTGCTTTCTTTCCCATGACTAAATATATAAAATATATACGGCATTATAAAACTAAATTGGTATTAAACAGCTTCTAAGGGTTAATAGCGTTTCGCCTTGCTTCATGCGTATGCTGTTCTGGCTATCCCCTTCCCCGGCAGTCAGATGAAAAAGTCGAACATCCGCGACGGTTGGTGCGGGATGCTTTTGACACCATTGCTCAAACCAATCTTCACGCTTTTCGATTACTTCGGCAGGATACAAGGTAACAGAAGACCAAATGTGGGGTAAACGCGGATCCATCTCGCAGATGAACAGGCGTTCTCCGTTCCATCGTAATTCGGTGAGAAACCCGGCCTGAGCGCAAAGCAAGGTAAACGGCTCAATATCCTGAAAATTATAGTTGGTATAAAACTCAGTTACCGTGGGATAGTTAAAAAAATGAAGTGGTACCAGTTCTCTACTATGCTTATACTGATCTTTGCGCTGATGAGGTACAAAAGCACCGTTGAGCAGACAAACCGTCGAATACGCATCGGTGACAATCCAGGTACCTTTGCCCTGCGGATCACGCGGATAGACAACAGCCTGCCCGTTGACTTTTCCAATTTGGGGTGGAAGAGCGGTGGGCCGGGCAGCTTGTTCGTCCCGACTGTGGGTCAGGAAGTAACCTTGGGAAGAGGGTATGAAAGTGGCGGTATACATAGCTGTCAATATTTACACATTAGTTTATAACAAAACCTTCGTGCCAAAGGAGATTTGGTAATTATTAATCTTATAATCAGTGGTTAACCTATAAAATATCTATAATTCGAAACGATAATAATTACGAAATACCGTAACTATTACGGTCATGAGTAACTAACTAGGGACGTTTAATACCCAGCTTCTTCATGCGAGAATCCAAGGTCGTTGGAACTATATCGAGGATTTTGGCCGCACCGTTTTGACCACTTACCTTCCAATGGGTGTGTTCAAGTACCACCAGGATATGATTCCGTTCACACTCTCGAAGAGTTACTAAATCATCCTTTTGGGCTGATGCTGGTTTTTTTCGGCGAAGTTGGGCATTGTGTGCCCAGTCACCCAATGCCAGCCGGGAACCAGAGGAGATAATCAGCGAGCGTTTGATGACATTTTCCAGCTCCCGAATGTTGCCGGGCCAGTGGTAATTCATCAGCGTATCTACTATCTCTTGGGGAATTACGTCAATTTGTCGACCAATACCCGGTCCAAGTTTTGTGCAAAAATGTTTAACCAGCACGAGAATATCCTCCTTCTGATCGCGTAGTGGCAGGCTATGAATCGGAAAAACATTGAGCCGATAGTACAAATCTTCCCGGAAACGCCCTTCCACTATTTCCTTTTCGAGATTCCGGTTAGTAGCGGCAATCACCCGAACGTTCACCCGGAGGGTTTTGGAACTCCCAACGCGCTCAAATTCTCCTTCCTGCAATACTCGCAGCAGTTTGGATTGTAATTCCATGGGCATTTCCCCGATCTCATCCAGGAAAATTGTCCCGTCGTCTGCCAGTTCAAAGCGCCCCATCTTCTGGGCGGTGGCGCCGGTAAATGCGCCTTTCTCGTGTCCGAATAGTTCACTTTCAATGAGCGAAGCAGGCAATGCCGCGCAGTTAATCTTTACCAGATTTTTTTTCTTGCGACCGCTCAGGTTATGTACTGCCCGCGCCAGCAGTTCCTTACCTGTACCTGATTCGCCCATGATCAACACCGAAGTGGTAGTAGGAGCTACCTGCTCCACCAACCGTAGCACCCGGCCAAAAGCCTTACTTTGACTGACAATTTCTTCAAAATTACTAGCTTGCCGAATTTCCTCCCGTAAATAGGTATTTTCGGCCTTAAGCTGGTTTTTGAGCTGCTCTACCTCGGTCAATACTTTCGAAAGATCTTCTGTACGTTCTGCAACACGGGCTTCGAGCTGGGTATTGGCTGTTTCCAAATCACGCTGCAATTTCCTAATTGTCAGGTGAGTATGAATACGGGCCAATACTTCTTTGAGTTGAAACGGTTTAGTAATATAATCAACAGCCCCCATATTGAAGCCATTCACGACGTTGATCGGCTCCGAGAGAGTCGTCATGAATAGCACCGGTATTTCCTGAGTAGCTTCCAGCTGTTTTAGACGACGGCAAGTCTCAAACCCATCCATGCCGGGCATCATTACATCCAGCAAAATCAGATCAGGGCGGGCTAGTTGTGCCTGTTCGATGGCACTTTTTCCATCGTGGGCCACGGGTACCTTGTATTGGTAGCGCGTTAGCGTTTCGTAAAGGACACTGAGATTATTGGGCATGTCGTCCACAATCAGAATAGTCCTGGTAGAATTGATCTTTAAACCACTATCTGTCGTTTCATTTTCCATAAAAGTAGTCATACGTTGTTCAGACTAGCGTGAAGGTATTCTTTAATTGACTGAGTATCGAACTCACCCGCCGCTTGGCGAATCGTGCTGACAAAATGCCGGTAGTCTGGGTTGGCTAGTTCTCCACTAGAAATATGAGACAGAATTCCCTGAATATCGCCCATGCGGGCTAATTCATACAAAGCTTCTAATTCGGCTGCTTCGGGTACAAGTATGGGTTGACTGGCATCGCTCCGTGGGGTATTATTTTTCGAATTTTCCAGAGCGGATTGTCTTTGCCATATTAAACCCAACTGTCGGCCCACTTTAAGGAGCAAGGCTTCTAAATCCACTGGTTTAGGAATAAAATTATCAAACCCAGCCCATAGGCTCTTTTGCCTATCCTGTTCAAAGACTTTGGCCGATAGGGCAAAAACCGGAATATCCCGTAGGATACCGTTGGATCGTAACTGCTCCAGAGTAGCGTACCCATCAAAGAAAGGCATTGCCAGATCAAGCAGGATCAGGTCGGGGTGATGGCGAATGGCTTGCCGGACGACATCCGGACTATTTTGTGCTTCAACGACTGAAAACCCCAATGGGATAAGGAGTTTAGATAAGATTGAACTGTTCTCCCAATCATGGTCTGCTATCAGGATGGTTTTTCGGTCTCCTTCGTAGCTTACGATACGTCCAGTTTGTGAACCTGCCGGCTGTATAGAAGCGTGCACCATAGCTCGGGGAAGCACAAGTGATAATCGGAATTGTGTACCCTTTCCCGGCTGACTCGATACAAACAGATCACCATTCATCAGCCTAACCAACTGATCCGTAATGGAGAGACCAAGACCCGTTCCTTCCACAAAATCGCGGGATTTACGAATTTGCTGAAATGGGAGGAAAATGTTGAATAATTGTTCCTGAGCTATCCCCAGGCCCGTATCTTCAACCAGGAAACGAATGGTGGGCCTCGGTTCTGGGCTGATGATCGGATCTGGCGTTTCCATCCATTCGGCTCGGAAAGATATAGAGCCGGAGTGCGTGAATTTGGCGGCATTACCCAACAGGTTTAGCAGTACCTGCCGAAGTTTACGTTCATCGCCTACCACCCAATCGGGAAGGTCAGGAGACAGGTAAGTTTCAAATCTCAGTCTTTTCTGATCAGCCCTAACGCGGATCTGTTGACTGACATTATTCAGCAGCTCCGGCAGAAAAAAGGTTTCTGAAAGTACCTCCATTTTTCGGGCCTCAATTTTTGAAAGGTCCAGAACATCATTGATCAGGGACAGCAGGCTTTCGGCGCAGTCTTGCATGACGTCAATGCCCTTTTGTTGGCTTTTAGATAGGTCGGAATCACGTTTAAAGAGTTGAGTATAGCCAAGGATACCATTTAGTGGAGTGCGGAGTTCGTGGCTCATGGTGGCCAGGAATTCACTCTTGGCATGGTTGGCGGCCTCGGCTTCTTCTTTGGCGGCAGCCAGTTCACTTGTGCGGGTCAATACGGTAGCTTCCAATTGTTCCTGAACCTTTAGTAGCCTCTCTTCGGCTACCTTTCGGCCTATTTCAGCCCCTGAGCGAGCGGCTAGTATCTTTAAAATTCCTTTGTATTTGTAATGATCTGTCATCGGACGAGAATCCATCACGGCCAGATGCCCAACCACTTCACCCGATTTGTCAAGAATAGGGACTCCTAAATACGATCCAAGACCCGATTCCTTGATAAAGTTATCGGCTACCTCGGTGGGAAAGTAAAAATCCCGATCTTTCATGACGAGGCTTCATGGGTACCTTCCAAGTCGTATTCGATATTTTCGACAAGGGTATTTTGATAGCTAAAAGCCAAGGTCCGTACCCGGGTTTTCTCAACATTGGTACATTCCGACACTAGGGCATACTCTACATCTAGCAAAGTAGCCAGTTGTTGAACCATCGACTTAAAAAAGTCAATCCCAAGGTCGGAGGCAGTATTTTCAGATATACGACGAAGAGTTTCGTCGAGTTGCGAGCGTTGTGTCACATCCCGCACAAAGCAACAGAGAACAGGGCCGGTATCTAATTGGATAAAATTCATCCCAATTTCCGCCTTCCGAATCGAACCATCGCGGCGCATCTGTGCCAGGTCAAGGGTTAGAGTATGGTATCGTTGTAGTGTACTCCACAAACGTTCGAATTGAGCAGGGGTGTAGCCTAGGTGAATATCTCCAAAACACAAATTCTCTAATTCAACCATGGCGTAGCCAAGGTGCTCACCCGAAGCAGCATTGGCTCGCGTCAAGCGCCCTTTTTGATCAAAAAGCAGAATTGGTTCTATTGAATTCTCAATAGCAAAATGCGCTAGGTGAAGTACATTTTCGGGAAGGGTAGCGGAGGTTTCCTGCATTATTGAATTATTTAGTAAAGGGTTTTAGCCCTAAAACCGGACGGTAATTACCAATTTTCTACTACAATTCACGAACCAACGCTTTTTACTTTTTTAGAAAGGGCTTCCTGAGCTTAAATCGGGTCTTTTGTTAGCTTCTGAACTCCGGTATCGCTAATAACTTCCCATTTATTTCGTGATATTTCGTGAAATCTACTAAATATCGTAAAAGTATCAAATATGCCAAACGATAACAATTGCTCAGAAAAGGGCCATTGAGAGCTTTTGATGCGGTTTCGAAAGGCTTTTAATAAAATAAATACGACTGGAATAGCTTTTGAAACTACAATGGTTAATTGTGCTTCTATAATCAGTTACCACGGCTATTCATTAAACCAGGCAACAAACCGTAACATGAAAACGCTTTCCTTCATTCTTATGGCCTACCTGCTCGTTCAGTTCTATCCAGTTTGGAGCCAAACAGACCCGGTTGTACGCCAGAAACAGTATAATCTGGAAAAAGGCCTGGCCATTCGGGGCTACGATCCGGTGGCATATTTTACCCAGAAGAAAGCGGTGAAAGGATCTGCTACCAATACATATACTTACAAAAATGTTACGTACCAATTTGCCTCACCGGCCAATTTGGAAGTTTTTAGGAAAAGCCCGGAGAAATACGAACCCCAATACGGAGGCTGGTGCGCCTACGCCATGGGCGCTTCCGGTGAAAAGGTAGAGATAGACCCCGAAACCTTCAAAGTGAAAGATGGAAAGCTATACCTATTCTACCATTCCTTTATCAACAATACATTGCCGAAGTGGAATAGTAACAAAGCCAACCTGCACAAAAAAGCTGACGCCAATTGGTCAAAATTCGAGTGAACTTTTTTGTGAATCAATTCTAAAATTTATCCGAATCATGAACAAGACAACCTCTTACTTCTCGTGGGCCGTTCGCCTTATAGCAGCGGTTATTTTGCTCCAAGCGCTCTATTTCAAGTTTCTGGCGCAGCCCGAATCAGTGTATATTTTCTCAAAGCTTGGGGTGGAACCCTGGGGACGCATCGGTTCCGGAGTAGTTGAACTAATCGCCTAAATACTCATTTTAATTCCCCGCACGAGCTGGATCGGGGCGGGTATTGGGCTGGGAGTGATGGCGGGGGCAATTCTGTCCCATTTGACGGTGCTCGGTATTGAAGTACAGGGCGACGGCGGATACCTGTTTTTTCTGGCGCTACTCGTAGCCGTCAGCTGTATTACCTTATTGGTAGCTACCCGCTATCAATGGGTACCCATCCTAACGGAATTCATTTCTGTGGGGAAAAAGCAACTCGCCGGCAAGATATGATCCAAGGCAGTAAAGGCAATTTTTCATCAATTCACAACCCTACTTTCATGTCACTGAAATCCGTCAGTACCGATATATTAACTCAGTTGGCTGGGGTTATCAGCCAACTTTCCGACGCTGACTATGCCCACCCTTTGACTGTGCTTTCGGGCAATACCATTGGAAAGCACGTGCGGCACGTGCTCGAATTTTATGAATTACTGATTGACAATACCCAAACCCGGCGGTTGAATTACGATCAACGTCAGCGCGATATACGCCTGGAATTAGATTCACAAGAGGCGCTCAAACGTATCAAAAGCATTGATAGCGCCGTTCAACTATTAGACCTTACCGATACTTTGCAATTATCAGCGGATCTGTCGGTGGGAGGTACCGGAGGAAGCGTTCAGATTCCCTCTTCCTTTGCCAGAGAACTACTGTACAATATCGAGCACGCCATTCACCACATGGCGCTGATTCAGATAGCTATCAAAAATAATTTTCCCCTGGTCATACTACCACTTCATTTTGGGGTAGCGTACTCTACAGCAGAACATCAGTCGCACTAAGATCAGGGCAAACGCATGAGAATTTCAAGTTACTAATTCCATCATATACTCTATATCATAAGCTGCCTTGACTCTTCTTTTTTTAGACTTAATTTATCATCATACTCAGCGATAATCTGTAAGGCTAATTTTCTTAACGTAGCT
>JBDNFP010000381.1:0-3620 GCA_041689775.1 Spirosomataceae bacterium | reverse complement strand
TTGGAGTGATGGTTATTTCGTTTGTTCTATTGGTGAAGCATCACCTGATACTATTCGTGAGTATTTCCTTAATCAGGGTTAGTCGCTTACATCCCATCCACGCAAAAGCGATGAATGGGTTTTACCCTCCGTTTTATAAATTTATCCTCTTGCCTAAGCACGATAAATCAGGCTACTAGTTTCTCACGCCCCAACGGTTCGCTTCCTCTGCCTTCATTTGCCACGCCCTAATTTTGAACGATTTTGGTTTCCTGCCCGAATAGAGGACAGCCTCCTCCCCTTTGGCCATCGTCAGTTCAATGAGCCCATTCTGCTGACGCATAGATGCCTTACCCGAACTTATCATTTTTATTTTACCACGAAGGTCGGATTGAATCAGGCAGGGCTCACCAGCCAGGCTCTTCACCCGAACAAACTTAGTTTGTCCCTTCTCACGCACCGCGCTGACCAAAAATGCACCTTCGACCCGGAGGTCATGAAAACTAGCCTCTTGCCAGGCAGCGGGCATGGCCGGAAAAATACGGAGGGTACCCCCCCAATCCTGAAAGAGCATATCTACCATCGTACGGGAGGCCGAAATCGGAGATTCGAACGTAGGATTTTCCCGCTCGCTGTACAGCGTATTTTGGGTGGCAGTAGGGATCCGTGAAGGACCGGGAGGCGCCCAAGCGAGGTAACAGGACCAGCGACCGGTTGAGCCATTTCAGGGTATTATCTCCATCGCCCAGCGCCGCCCATAAAGACGACGCCCCCGAAAATTTATAAATACAATTGTCCCCATCCATATCGGTAAAGTGCTGAATAGACTTTCGCATCAGCGGGATGCGCTCAGGATCGGTGTCGATATTCAGATCGTAGAGGGAAAAAATAGCAAACAGGTGACTGTAATGCCGGTGGGGCTTGGCCAGTGGGGTATCTTTCCCAATCATGATACCGTTATCATCCACATTATACTCCTGCATGTTGGCCAACATCTCTTTCCACTGAAGAATCAAGGGGTCGTCAATGGCAAGTCGTTCGGCCGTTGTTAGCAGGGTTTTGAATCCCCAACGGGCCAAAGCTATGTTCAGGCTCGTTTCATGCGCGTTGCCGTACTCATCCGAATAAGTGTAGTGGTAGCGGCCGTCTTCGCCCAGGTACAGAATGCGCCGATAGACATTGAACGCCCGGCGCGTGAGCGGATAAATCGAGTCCCGAAGCTGGGCGTCGTCCATGGTCCGGCGATTGTGCAGGTAGTACATCTGCATCAGCCACGGCAGCACGATGATATTAATCTCCTTATCGTTGGTGCGGTCCTCCGATAAAAATAATGGTGCGTACAAATCGTCGTAGTCCACCGGATTCCTGATTCCGGCGCAGTCGTCCCGAAACGCCTCCGGTACGTTTTCAATCATCTGATCTTTATGCCTTTCCAACAGTGCGTACAGGTTCGACTCCATGTCCAGATGGTCGGTAAGCCCAAACGTGAAGGTAGGTTAACTGCACGTTGAGTTTCATCCAGAGCAAAGGCCAAGAGGTGGATTTAAACCAAGGCCCCAGTAAATCAATGACCGGACGGTCGGGACGGGTAGCGCTGCCCAACTTGTACAATTGTATCCAGTAGAAGCTCTCCATCCGGGCATCCGGGAATGTCACGAAGCTGGCCGGGTAGTAGCTGTGCCACCAGTCACGATGTGTCTTTTCTATTTCGACTTCACTTTTCGACTCAGCGGCTTTGATGGTAGTAATTGCGTCGAAGGCAGAACCCGCGCCAGGCTTTCGGTAGGTACCCCAGCGATTAGCCACCGTCACGAATACCGTCCTTGACCCATCGGTATTTGCCCGGTCGCTCCATGCCGTGGCGTAGTCGTCCCCCATCAGGAGTGGCTGCGTTACTACTTCCACCCCATTCCGAGTCTCGGTAACAAAGGGAGGATCCTGCTCGTGGGGAACGTTCAGCTCTAAGCCCATGGCCCTTTCAGAAATATAGCGGGCACTTTGGGCTAGCTGTGGTCGAAACCGAAACTGAACTCCTTTTTCATTACCAGTAGTTTTTACTATGACGGTACCCTCCGTGGTGGTGAGTTCACCCCGTACCTCAGCATTCCAGATATCGTTTCTTATGGAAGTCTTCTGATTTTCCCGACGGGGGTCAATAACAGCTGACCAATGGGCAAACGGCTGGTTTCGTAGGCGTGGGCTACCTTGGTGCGGTGGTCGTACACGTCGGTCCGGCCAATTTCAAAGCGCAGGGTGTTGGGTTCGGCATCGTCTTTAAAAATAATGGTACCCAACAGTCCGTTGCCCACAAAAGCCCCGGCGAAATAGTCTTCCGGAAGATGATCCCAGACCAGATCGTGGTTGGCCATGTACTGCGGCCAGTTTACATCCAGTTTGACGAGTGATCTTTGAATTGATGTTTGACCAGTTGCCCAGAAAACGACCAGAATTGTAAGCAGGACTGCTAACCCGCACCCTTTGCTGATCAGACGTCGATTCGTAATGAACAGAGTAATTCTTTCATGGAAAAGTGCTGGCATCGGAAACAGGTCTAGGTTGATATCTGTTCTTTATGACGCCATTTTGGTTGGTTTTCCCTGCTTTGTCCCGTTTATTTATAATCGAATTTCCCGCTCCCGCCCGATTGCATTAGGTGGTCCACTATTACGACAGTCATTAACTGCCATCATCAGCCCAAACTCCGGGATCTACCTCAAAGCAATCACCTTATTATTGTACTCAGCGGGAGATCGTGGGGATAGCTGACATCATTCGTGGGGCGATAGGATTAGATGCCTGTACCTACGTTGCATGTTCTAAGGCAGCGCGAGATGGGTAGCAGTCAAATTTGCAACTTATGCTAATATAAACCACCAGTTGCAAACTAGCGGTAACTGGGATTATCTTTTTGTAAATCTTCATCAGAAGGTCGTTCAATGCGCTGCTCAGTACCATCAATAATTAGCGTGTCATATTTACGAAAATGCTCCTCAAATTCAGCCACGCTATCGAATGATCAGGCAGGAGCATAGTTCTTGGATAATAGTATTGATTTAAAGGCACTTACGCCTAAATTTTGACGGTTATCCACTGCGATTTCGTTTCGCATTGGAAGCGTCCATTCCAGTCACAAAGCCTAATACGTCATATCTTAACCGGTACGGGCCGCCCCGCACTTTTAAGACTAAATAGAGTAAAAAGTAGCAATTCCTCGGCAGATTTTATGTTGGACTCTTTTGGACTATCAACTTTCCTTTCGATAAGTATTTTACCAAACTTTTCCTAATACGAATCCTCGAAAATTAATAGTAATTTTCTGAAACTTTTTTCATCATACCCGGTCTCAGAACGCCACTTTCTGTTAGTTAGTAAACTTGAAACTGAAATATTCATAGCATCAAAAATACGATTATGTTTTCATTGTACTAAGTCTTTTTTGAAGGAATACAGAGATTAATTCTACTTTGTTAAATCGTACTTATTTAGGTACGTATTTTGCTGGTTGAAATTCATGGTAGAGACAAACGACATCGGGATCTTAAAAGCGTTGGTGCACAGCTTGGTGGCTGAGGTGGAGCGGCTCAAAGCCCGTGTCCAGGAGTTAGAAGCCCAAAATGCTGAATTAACGGCCCGATTGGCCC
>JBDNFP010000380.1:0-28762 GCA_041689775.1 Spirosomataceae bacterium | reverse complement strand
TGAGTCGCAGGACGATATGTTTTTCTAAAAACGAGCAAATTCATGACAATGTCATTGGTATGTACATCAACAAACACTATTTCAAAACAGGAACATATGGCGACTCCGTCGCTGCATGATCAACTCTTTATAGACACTACCAAAGAGTCATTATTTACTTCAAATGCTTTTTGAGTTCATTCATGACGATTGAAGGGGTTGCTCCTTCGTAGAGAATTTGGTAGACTGAGTCGGTGATGGGCATGGATACTCCATAAGATTGGTTCATGGTATGAATACTTTTGGCGGCGTAGTACCCCTCGGCAATCATTTTCATTTCTAGTTGGGCGGCTTTGACGCTGTACCCACGACCAATCATATTACCGAACAATCTGTTGCGGCTAAATTGGGAATAGGCAGTTACCAGTAGATCACCAAGGTACGCGGAGGAACTCATTTCTCGTTCGCGCGGGTCAACCGCCGTTACGAAGCGTCGCATTTCGGTCATAGCGTTAGAAACCATCACCGCCTGAAAGTTGTCCCCGTAGCCAATGCCATGGGTAATGCCGCAGGCGAGTGCCACGATGTTTTTCATAACGGCGGCGTATTCTACCCCATACAAATCATTCAGTGGGTTTGCGGTAACAAATCGGCAGGTCAATAAACGAGCGAAATCTGAGGCACACTCATGACTCGTGGAGGCAATCGTTAGGTAGGATTGTTTTTCGAGGGCTACTTCTTCGGCATGGCAAGGGCCGGCAATGACGCACATGTCATGCAGGGGCACTCCGTAGGTATCTTCTACCCAATCGGTAACCAGCTTGTTTTGGTCCGGTACCATACCTTTGATCGCAGAAACGATCCTTTTGCCTTTCAGATGGCTGGGTGTTAACTCGCGTAAAGGTTCCTGAATAAAGGCCGCCGGGACGGCCAACACCACGTAGCTCGTTCCTTTGACTGCTTCCTTAATCTTGCTAAACACCTTTACTTTTTTTGGTGAAAGGAACACATCACTCAGGTAGCTGGGGTTATGGTGAAACTCGCGGATATGGGCGATATCTTTCGGACTTCTGAGCCACCAACGGACTTGTATGTGAGGTTGTTCGCAGAGTATTTTTACCAGTGCAGTAGCCCAGCTTCCTCCACCTATGACTGCAATTTTTTTCAATTGAGGGTGAATCATTCCTTCGTAGATTTTAAATGACTAGTTCGGCGATCAGCAACGAAGTTAGGTTTTTGAACAAAAAGGTCGCGTTAGGTATTTCTATTGATTGAGAAAGTAACTTTTTTTATAAAAAAGTTAAAATTTTTGCGATTGGTTCTGTATCTTTTGATTTGTATTATCGTCACTACTTTGAAAGTAAGCGAAAATATCTTTTTTTAGCAATGTAAATCTTCACTATTCAAAATCCAAACTAGTTTAAACGTATGAGCAAATTTGATGATCTCTTAGTAACCTATCAGGGAGAAGCCACCAAAATCGGTGTCGAAGTTGATTCTGACCTGTTGTCAAAGGTAACAAAAGGACTTGGTCCGTCTATTTACAAAGCCGATTCTTCGAAAGTGTCGTGTAGTGACAAGACAGAACTAGACCGTGTGAAAACGAACTTTCTGATGAAAAAACTGGGTCTTGCCGACGGAGAGGCCCTTGATGCTGCCCTTCACGAAGTGTGTGAGACTTTTGGTAGCTCAAACCGAAATAAGTACAGAGCTCTATTTTATTATTTGCTCGTAAAGAAATTCGGAAAAGAAGGTGTATATGCTTGATAACTTGGCTCTTTGGAGCAAAAGATACCAAATCTATCTGAAAGTGAAATAAAAAATCCTTGTGGTAAGACCACAAGGATTTCCATTTTCTTAACCTAAACTAAATCGAATTAATACATTAGCATAACGTATTAATTGTCATTTTCTTTTGACTTTGCATCAGCTTTTTTATCCTCCGGTTTTTTAAGGATAATCTTATCACCGTCTTTGAGTCTCTTGGATACAACAATAAAAGGACCAGAGACAATCTTATCACCAGCTTTTAAACCAGACAAAACTTCAATGTTTTCGAAATCACTTATTCCGGTTTTCACTTCCCTTACCTTGGCTATTCCGGCACTATCAACAAATACTACTTCTTTGATGGGCTCTTCCTTCAAAGGTTTGGTTGTTGTATTGGCCCGAGGGGTAGTTTTTTCTACTTTCTCATTTCGAGTAGTTACCGCCGATATGGGTACCGACAGAATATTAGACTTACGATCGGTGATTACTTCTACCGAGGCGGTCATACCAGGCTTAAAGGGATAAGACTTTCTGCCCCGGTTAGCCATCAGGTCACTAAAGGATCCGTTCAGGATTTTTATTTTCACCTCAAACTCAGTGACTGCTTCTGCGGCAGTTGTAACACCACTGGCGGTATTGGCTATTTCTGTTACGACCCCCTTAAATTTCCTTCCGGTGCTGCTGTAAGCATCTACGTCAATATCAGCGGTATCGCCTAGGGTTACCCGGATGATATCATTTTCATTTACATTAACCCGTACTTCCATATTGCTTAGGTTAGCAATCCGCATCAGCTCCGTGCCAGCCATTTGGCTGGTACCTACTACGCGTTCCCCAACTTCTACATTCAGTAGTGATATTACTCCGTTGGCGGGCGCAAAAATGGTGGTTTTACGTAAGTTTTCGGCAGCATCCCGCAAGCTCGCCTGGGCACTTTTTATGTTAAACTCCGCCGCCCGAATGTTCGCTTTGGATGCCTGAATATCCTGCTGAGCTACTTGATAGTTAGCTCTTACCTGTTCAAAATCTGCAGCAGAAACAACCTTATCTTCAAAAAGTTTCTTGTTACGATCGTAGTCAGCCTTGGACCTAATCAGACGGGCTTCGGCTTGGGCAAGTGCCGCCTTTGATTGTTCGGCGCTCGCTTTGCTTGAATTGACGCTAGCCTGTGCACGGGCAAACAATGACTCATAATTGTCAGGACGAATTTTTAAAAGTAGCTGACCCTGAGTAACCGAATCGCCTTCTTCTACATATAAAGCGGTTATCTCACCCGATACATCAGGGCTCAATCTAACTTCGATTTCGGGCTGTACCCTTCCGGAAGCACTTACACGTTCGATGATGTCAACCGTTCTTACGTTAGCAAATTCTACTTCTTCGGGTTTTTCTTGTCCCACCCAGCCGGCTTGTTTAGCGATGAATAATCCAGCCATGAGTAGTACTACCGCACCACCCACAATCCACCATATACTATTTGATTTTTTACCAGCCATGTTTATTTCGATTTATAATTTTCTTTTTAGAAAGGAGTTATGCTAAATAGGGGAGGGTTTATTCCACAGAAATGGGTTTGTTCATATAGAAGTCAAGGACCTTAGTCCGAAATAGATAGTCATACTTTGTCTGAATCAGATTTGCACGAGAACGGTCGAGGTTAGCTTTTGATATATTATACTCTGCCGAATTAATGGCTCCCACACTTAGCCTGCTCTCCGCTACCCGGAAGGACTCTTGGAGTGCTCTTACCTGGTTGGCGGTTGCACTATACCGTTTTCCAGCATTGACCATATCAATGTAGGCCAGTTCGACGTTCCTGCGAATTTGTTGAGCGGCGATATCTGCCTGGTATTCAAGATTTCTTTGTTGAATACGAGCGTTAGATACCCGGTACTTAGTTTGGTAGTTGCTGAAAATAGGAACCCTCAGGCTTAAATTGAGCGATGAGTTACGGTTAAAATACAGCTGATCGAAATAGCCAAATTGCCTCACCTCTCCGTTGGGAATGGTCACGCGTTCGATCACCGGGAATGTAAATTCACCAGCCCGCACGTAACGAGTTTGCGAGGGAATATCAGTCGTTGTGGTTCCGGTACCGTCCGCCACGAAACGTTGGCTGGGGGCAGCACTAGAAAATGCACTGCTAACTCCACCGTTTAAGGACAGAGTGGGTAGCCCTTGGGCTTTGGCTATCTCGATTGTTTTCTTTGCTGATTCGATTCGTAACTCAGCGGCTTGCATTTGGGGGAGATTTTTAAGGGCTATCTCATAAACTTCGTCCACGGTAGCCTCATAAACCCGGAGGGTAGGATCAGGTGCATTGATGGTATTTACCTCAATGTCTTCATTGCCGGGTAAGTTCATCAATTGTTTTAAGGTAAGTTTTGCCGATTCGAGATTATTCTGGGCGTTGACCAGTGATAACTCATCGTTGGCCAACTGCGCCCTTAAATCAAAAAGTTGGCTTTCGGCCAAAGTTCCGGCCTGCACCAGGCGGGTTGTTCTTTCCAATTGTAGTTGGGTAGCTTCAACCTGACTCAGCGATACCTGAATCAACTCCTGACTACTGATCACTTGGAGATAGCCAAGAGCCACATTCAAAATGATATCATTGCGGGTTACGTCCAGATCTTTTTGGGAAGCCTTTAGGTTGTAGTCGTTTTGCTTGATGGTGTTCTGAAGCTGATAGCCGTTGAAAAGAGTCACGCCCGTATTCAGACTGAAATTATTGAAGTTGATGGTCCGCTGAACAAACTGGTTAGTAAAGGGATCGATGTTACGACCGAAACTAAATCCTTGGGAGGCGCTGAAACCCAAGGTGGGCCAGCGCTGCCACCTGGATTGTATTAAGTTATTGGTATTAACTTCTACTTGTAACCCGGCTTGTCTGATCTGGGGGTTATTTTGGATCGCAATCTGAACACACTCCTCCAAAGAAAGACTTTCGGGGCTAGAGTTACTTTGCGTGGTTACCTGAGCCTGAACGATGCCTAAGGCCCCAATGGTAAGAAAAAGTAAGAGAACGGTTTTTTGTAAAAAATGCATCATAATTATTCATAGTTTGGTAATCAATATTACTAGGTTAGGAAAGAAAGACCCATACTTTTGGGACGGACGGCAACAAGAGTAGGTGAAGTGAATGAATTTGGTGATCAGTTGGATGGACGGAAGGAGGGAAAATTACTTTCCGTTGCGCTCTTAGCATCGGCAAGGCAATTAATGACTTATTTGGGTTACAAAAGCAGTATTATTCAAACTTGGTTTATCTTATATATCTTTACGAGTATATCATTCTCCAATTTTTCTATTCAAAAATGAATTTTTTTCGAAACTGTGGTTCCTATTTGAGTAGTATCATGTTCTTATCGGTACTGTTTTTTTTTGGCTGCGCTCAGAAGAAACAAGGCTCACTTAGCCAAATAGTAGCGGGAGTGGATAGCCTGGTAGGTAATCCCGACTATTTATCCACCCCATTTGCCACCGCCGGCGATCGTGTATACATGATCGGTAGTCAAAACGGACAGTTTCCGGATTTGGGCTGGCACGTGACCGGTGAAATGGGCGGGATATGGGATCATCCCATCAAGTTACTGGATGGATTCACGGCCGCAATTCTGGTTGATAATAAATTCTATTGTCTTTCCGACGCCACAACTTTCATCAATTTTCCTTTTGCTAACAAACATATTTTTGAATTGACGGAGCTAGGTATCCGGGTAGAACGCTTACAGTTTGTACCAGACGGCAAAGAAGCGGTGGTGGTAGAGTATACGTTCCATAATAAGGGTAACGCAGAGAAGATAATTGAGTTTGAATGGACTGCCTTCACCGACTTGCGGCCCACCTGGCTGGGAGAACGTACCAACATGATTGACGCTACCGATAAAATCGTGTGGGATGAAACGCAGAAAACCTGGATGGCCAATGATAGTCTGAATCCCTGGTTCGTTACGGCGGGTGCGCCCTTAGCGTCATCCTCCTTCGGAAAGACTTCGTCCTGCGACTATCAGCCGGCGGGCAAGGGCGCCAAAGCATCGATGATCTACGCAATAACAATTCCCCCCGATGGTTCGGTTTCGCTACCAATCACCATTGCGGGCTCATACCAATCACCCGAAAATTTGAAAGCCACCTATACAGATGTGCAAGAAAATGCGGAGAAGTACCTCGTTGCCAAAAAAGTGCGCTTTGAGGCATTGGCCAATAGGACCAAACTGACCATCCCTGATAAGGCTTTACAAAAGGCCTTTGAGTGGGTCAAGTATAATACCGATTGGCTGATTCGGGATGTGCCCGAAGTAGGGCGTGGACTTTCGGCCGGACTACCCGATTATCCCTGGTGGTTTGGGGTAGACAATGAATATACCCTCCAAGGAGCAATTGCTACCGGCCGCGTTGACCTCGTGCTGAGTACCGTTGAACTTATTCATTCACTTTCGGAAAAAACGAATGGGAACGGTCGGATACTCCACGAAGTGTCGACGAATGGTACGGTTTTTAATCCGGGTAATATTAATGAAACACCGCAGTTTGCCTCGTTGATTTGGCAGGTGTACCAATGGACGGGTAACAGAAAGTTTCTCGAAAAATACTACCCAACCGTCAAGAAAGGACTAAAATGGTTGCTAGAAGAAAATGATAAGGACGAAAACCTTTTGCCCGACGGTTTCGGGATGATGGAAATTCACGGTATGAATAGCGAAATGGTGGATGTGGCGGTCTATACCCAAAAAGCCTTCGCCGATGCCGCCGAAATGGCCTTGATACTAGGGGAAGTGGAGGTAGCTAAACGGTACAAACTAGTGGCTGACCAGCTACACACTAAAATTAATACTGACTTTTGGGTACCGGAATACAACTCATTCGCTGATTTTATAGGTACGCGGGAACAAGCGCTTTATTTACTTGATGACGCAATTATCCGGGCCGATACTTTAAAGAAACCGTGGGCGGTGGCGGAACTGAAAGCTACCCGAAAGAAGATTCAGATTTTGGCTCCCGGTCAAAAACAAGGGTTTGTTCTCCACCACAATTGGGTAGTGAATACACCCATGGAAATGGGGGTAGCGGATACCGAAAAAGCCCTTATTGCTTTGAAAACGGGTAGTCAGTTTGTAAATCCGTATGGCATGTTCGTTACTGGGATTGACCGGGACGAATCGGCCGGGAAAGATGTTAGTTCTTTTGCCAAGGGTAAGAAAATTTTCTCCTACACCGGAGCGGTCATGACGCTTCCGACGGGTGTACAGGCAATTGCCGAAAACAACTATGGTCATCCTGATGAGGCATTGGGTTATTTGAAACGCATCACCCGGTCGTTTGGCTATGCTTTGCCGGGCTCTATTTATGAGGTATCTCCCGATTACGGCATGATGACTCAGGCCTGGAATCTGTATAGTTTCGCCGTGCCAATCGTGCGGCAGTTTTTTGGTATTCAGCCAAGAGCTTTCGAAAAAACAATCAGAATTCAGCCCCAAATACCGACTTCCTGGCAAGAAGCGTCATTAGAAAACGTGTTGGTTGGGGATAATGAATTATCAATTCAGTTTGAAGTTAAGAACGGGCAAAGGCAAATCACCCTGAGCCAAACCAAACCAGATTGGAAAATGCACCTTGCCTTCCCAAAAGGTAAGTATACCCAATGGGAGTTGGATGGAAAACCGGTAAAGCCCGCCGTGGAAGGTGATTTTGAGGTGTTGGAGTTAACCGGGAGCAAAATGGTAGTTCGTGTAAAGTAAGCCTTTACAAAACGGGGGAGGAACTATCAGTTCCTCCCCCGTTTTGTAAATATTTTCATAAGATCATACTCTATTTTAAGTAGTTGCCGTACCATTTCAAATACCGTTCGAAACGATCTTTCTGGTAGCTAGGTACCGATATGCCGTGGAACTGCTTTGGATACACTACTAGTTGCGTAGGTACTCCCAACGAGCGGAGTGCTTGGTACATTTGTTCGCTTCCGGCGGCGGGTACGTTGAAATCTTTCTCGCCCACCATAAAGAGGGTAGGGGTCTTGATACGGTCAGCGTGCAAGAACGGAAACCCGATTTTTAGGTAGTTGTCAATTCCCTTCCAGGGGAGTCCAAGTTCGTTTTCGTTCTGTAAAATGTACTGATCTACTCCGTAAAACGAAAGCTGCATGGATACTCCGGCCCCGCTCGCCGCGGCTTTGAAACGGGTATCGGTGGCGATGGTAGCGTTGGTAAGAATACCCCCGTAGCTCCATCCACCTACGCCCAAACGCTCAGGATCGGCAATTCCTTTCTCGACCAGATGATCAACCGCTCTCAATATATCTACTACTTCCAGATTTCCCCAATCGGCGTTGATACTGGCGGTGTACGCAAGGCCGCGACCGTTGCTACCTCGGTAGTTGACGGCCACCACGGCGTATCCGCCTGCGGCCAACATTTGCCGGCTTAGGTCAAATCCCCAGTCGTCCTGCGCCACGGGGCCACCGTGGATGAAAACAATCAGCGGGAGCTTTTTGCCTTCTGAGACATTGGGGGGTAAAAATAACAGGTTTGACACCTTGGTGCCGTCTTTTCCAGTGGAGGTAAAGCCTCCTACTTTTCCAAACTGCAAAGGTGCCACGAATTCATCTTGATGGGTAGTTAAGCGGCGGGGAGTACCATTTTCGAGGGCGTAGAGTTCCGTTGGCATCATGGGATCACTTACTGCCGTCAGCCAAGTACCGGTCGGGTGCTTTTCAAGTTCTGTGAATATTTTTTCTCCACTCGCTATTTTGGTTAGCTGACCACTTTGTGGGTCAAATTGGGCCACGTAGCTTTGGCGGTCGTCTTCCACGAGCCCCATGATGTACTTGCCGTCGGCGGTCCAGCGTGGAGTTGATACGTCCCGGTCAATGGAGCGCGAAAGTACTTTGGGACTGCCTCCAGCTGTAGGTACGGTTACCAGTACGGATTGATCATACATGGTATATTTTTCGGAGGTAGAGCGCAGGTACGCGATAGTCTTGCCATCCGGGCTCCATTGGGGATTACTGTCGGCACCGCCCCAAGTGGTAAGCTGCCGCATAGTTGCACCCGCTTTGGCGTCAATGATCCAGATATCACTGTTAGCATTGCGATCGGGGTCTTCGGTGCGGTTGCTGACAAAGGCAATTTGTTTACCATCCGGCGACCATATTGGCGACGATTCGCTATATGCCCCTTTGGTAAGGGTATCCATTTTTTGGGTTGCCAGATCGTAGAGATACATGTGAGTGGGTTCACGAAGGAGATACCCCACTACATCCTGCTTGAACTTATATCGGTCGGTAACAATCGGGTCGGGTGTCTTTTTGTTGGTTGTGGTGTCGATCAGTTCACGGATCACCATCAGTATTTTCTTACCGTCCGGCGACCAGGCGTAATCTTCCAGATCGTGTTTTAGATTAGTGAGTTTTTTGCCTTCGCCACCGCGCCGGTCCATGAGCCACAGTTGACTTTTGGGTAAATCTCCACGGGAAGAAACAAATGACAGATACTTACCGTCGGAGCTCCACCGGGGGCTCGATTCGCCGTCGGGACTATTGGTAAGTTGTACGTGCTCTTTGCCGTCCCAACTTGTCATCCAAAGATCGCTGTTGCGTTTGTTGGCGGCGGAGTCAGCCGTAGAGAGTACGTAGGCTACCCATTTGCCCTCCGGAGATACCTGCGGATCACCAATGCTTTTCAGACGATAGACATCGGAAGGTTTCAGCGGTCTTTTGGTGGGAGTTTGGGCAATCAGCGTGCCGCAGAGGGCGGTGAATACTACGATAATCAGGAGAGATTGTTTCATTTTGGAGAAGTTGGGTTATTGAGGTACACAAATTTTTAATAAGTAACTCCGCCCACTCTAAAATTGTTGGCGACTGTTTCGTTCTACCCCAAATGTAGCAATTATGAAGGAATAGGTGTACACCAACAACCAGCGCCCGAAATTTTGAGGACCAATGAGCTGGTCAAGCTACCGATAATCTTTCAGGTGTCGCGCTCTACTTCTATTGGAAGTGTTACGCAAGCAAAGGCTGCTTCTTTAAAAGGTAAGGGTAGTTTCGTTCCAACATCAGAATTTGGAAACTAATAATTATTGGAAGAAACATGTGATGTTGTTTGAGCCCACTACACCAATAACCCAATTCCAAATAGTACCACAAACAGCAGCGTAGAAAGAGCCATTTGTTTAAGGTAGGGATCCAGTTCGGCGGCTTTCCGAAGACGGGTTATGGCCAGACCATTTCGTACAAAAAGTGGAAAACTCAGCATAAATAATAGCTGCATGGCGTGGGTAAAATGGGTGAGCGTGTAAAGTAAGATACAGCCCATACCGGTCAGCAATATAGTCCAGTGATATACAGTGGCCCTATCTCGGCCCAGGCGTACGGGAATCGAGTTTTTACCGGTAGCCCGGTCGGAGTCAATATCCCGGATATTATTGATGTTGAGGACGGCTACGGCGAAGAGACCGCAGCTTGTGGCGGGTAGTAGTAGGTCCCAATTCCAAACCAACGTGTGCAGGTAGTAGGTACCGAGCACTCCCACCCAGCCAAAGAATATTAGCACCGACAAGTCGCCCAAGCCTACGTATCCGTAGGGGCGTTTGCCAGCGGTGTAGGTAATGGCGGCAGCAATGCAAGCCAGCCCGATGCCCAAAAATACCCAAAATGCACTCGTGGGAGCATTTTGGAGGGCAAAGTACAAGAGTGCGATACCGGAGATTAGGGAGAGAATGGAGAAAAGGATGATGGCCTTCCCCATGGCTGGGGCCGTAATCTGACCGGAGTGGACCGCCCGTCGTGGTCCTTCCCGCAGGTCACTGTCTTTACCACTTACCGCATCGCCGTAGTCATTGGCAAAGTTGGAAAGTACCTGTAGAAATATAGTAGTTAGAACGCTCAATGCGGCCACAATACTATCGAAAGTCTGATCGGCATAGGCTAGAAAGCACCCCATCAGAATACAAGATAGGGTAAGAGGTAGGGTACGCGGGCGAGCCGCTTCAATCCAAGGATTCATTTCTTCGTTTTCAGCGGTCGGCCATCGGCTTTCAGCTTATTTTGGTTAATTTCTATCTAATATATACGGCCGTAGACAACGCCGTTAAAAGAAAGATATTGTTTAAATAGAGCCAATGGCCGAAAGCTGACCGTTATTTTACAAGCCAATTGCTTTCTTAAACTCCGCGTCGGTTGGTTTTACACCAGAGGCAAAAAAGTTGGTCAATTGTCCTTGTTCGTTCACCACGTACTTACAGAAATTCCAGGTAGGAGCCTTGTCGTTCCAACCATTTAAATCTTTGGTTGATAGCCATCTGTATAGTGGATGTTGCAGTTTTCCGGTCACGTCTATCTTATCAAACATTTGGAAGGTTACGCCGTAGTTTTTCTGGCAAAAGGTAGCAATCTGCTCGTCAGAACCGGGTTCCTGACCACCAAAATTGTTGGCAGGAAAGCCCAATACCACGATGTCTTTGCCGTACTTTTCGTGGAACGCCTGCCAGTCGGCGTATTGGGGGGTATAGCCGCACTTGGAAGCCACATTTATCAGCACTACCTTCTTGCCTTTATATTGGCTGAGGTCGACTTTTTCATCCCCGATCAGGGCTTTCATTTTAAAGTCGTAGAGGCTTTTGGTGCCCGTTGCTTCGTTGTCAGGACGCATAGTAGATTCTTTTTTGTCGGCAAATAAACCCGATAATAGGGTACTGAACATAAGGATTGCTATTTTTAAAAAGCTCATGAGCTAATGGATTGAGAGTTACTTGACGGCTACAAAACGTTTGGGGAATTATTTCCTTACATTCGCTCCGGAACATCTATCCCTAATAACCCCATCGAATGTCTGATTGTTTTAGCCACCGAATTAGAAAGCGCCACCCGGAATTGCATGGCAACCGGGTTGGGGTCCGCAAAAATTGATAACTCAGCGTAAAACTGATTGTATATTTTGGCCAATTCGTAGGCGTACAATGAAATCAGAGCGGGAGAAAACTCTTGTCCTGCCGATTGCACGCGTATTAGGTACTGAGAAAGGTGGAAAATGACTTCCTGCTCCGTCGGATGAATTTCGTACCCATCAGCCGGAATTTCGGCTTTGATGCCGGAAGCATCTGCTTTCCGTAGAATGGAACAGACCCGGGCGTGGGTATATTGTACAAAGGGTCCGGTATGGCCCTGAAAGTCAATGGATTCGTCGGGGTTAAATAGCATTCTCTTCTTCGGATCTACCTTAAGAAGGAAATACTTCAAGGCTCCAAGTGAAAGTATATGATATAGGTTTTGGGCTTCCTCGCTGGCAAAGTCTTCAATTTTTCCCAGCTCGCGGGTACGGTTTTCGGCGGTTTGAGCCATTTGATCTATCAGGTCGTCGGCGTCTACCACGGTACCTTCCCGAGACTTCATTTTGCCGGATGGTAAATCTACCATTCCGTAGCTGAGGTGAAAGCACTCACTGGCATAGGGCCGGCCCAGGCGTTTCAAAATAGCAAACAGTACATTGAAGTGGTAATCTTGCTCATTACCTACCACCCACATGTAGCGGTTGTTGTGGTAGTCGCTGTATTTGAGTTCGGTGGTACCAAGGTCTTGCGTGATATACACGGAGGTTCCGTTGCCACGCAGCACAAGTTTATGGTCGAGCCCTTCTTCGGTGAGGTCAATCCATACCGAGTTGTCCTCTTTTTTGTAGAAAACTCCCTTTTTTAGGCCTTCCTCAATAATGTCCTTGCCCAGCAGGTAGGTATCCGATTCGTAATAGGTACGGTCAAAGGAAATACCCATTTTATCGTAGGTTTTCTGAAAGCCTGCGTACACCCAACTGTTCATCTTTTTCCAGAGGTCAACCGTTTCGGCGTCTCCCTTTTCCCACTTTATGAGCAAATCCTGAGCTTCCAGAATCCAGGGAGCTTTTTTGGAGGCTTCTTCCTCGGGTATGCCATCGGCTACCAGCAAGGCGATCTGTTTTTTGTATTCTTTATCAAACTCAACGTAGTACTTACCAGCCAGGTGATCGCCTTTTAGACCCGACGTCTCCGGTGTTTCACCATTTCCCAGTTTTTCATAGGCTAGCATTGACTTACAAATGTGAATACCCCGGTCGTTCACGAGGCAGGTCTTTACTACCTCATAGCCATTGGCTTTCAGTATCCGGGAAACGGAATCGCCTAGGCAGTTGTTACGTAAATGACCTAGGTGTAAAGGCTTGTTGGTATTAGGGGAAGAAAACTCCACCATGACTGACTGCCCGTTTTGGGGGAGGTTGCCAAACGATGTATCCGCATGGATATCCCGTAAAACACTCAACCAGGCCGTTGATGCAATGCTCAGGTTAAGAAAGCCCTGAACGACATTGAAGCCGCTTACAACCGTTGAATGCTCAGCCAGATAGGTTCCGATGGTCTGTCCGATATCGGCCGGAGAGCGTCGTAAGGCCTTGGCAAGCACGAAGGTGACAAACGTGTAGGTTCCTTCAAATTCTTTTTTGGTTGGTTGCAAAATAATCTCTTCTACCCCTTGTTCAAAGCATTCCTGAATAGCGGTGATGATGTCCTTTTTTAGCGTTGTTTCTATGGTCAATTGCATAAATACTGATGAATGAATATTTTGTACGGAAGGGCTGGTTCAGGCAAGTTTAACAGAAATTTACTTCCAAAATCCCGACCGTTTCATTATTGCCCCAAAATTAGAGCAAAAATCTGAAGCTGCCTTACCTTCCTGCCACCTAATTCGTAAATTAGCAAGTAAGAGTCCACCGAAATACGTTACCTTTCGTTACAGTCGAGGCGGCAATGTCGCCAGGTTATTAGAAGTTCAAGAGTAAAATAGTATGATTATAAAATATTCACAAATACACCAACCCGTCACTTTACTAATCCTTGGTATGTGCCTTTGGATTTTGCCGGGTGGGGTTGTGGCGCAGTTGGAGCAGACAAAACGGATGGAAGTACCTATCAGTTCGTTTGCCAACGAACAGTTTGATCTTTTTTCGTTGGAATCGAAAGGCGCCCTCATGGTATCACGCCGCTCAGACTACGTTAGTACCCGGGATGAGCAGTGGACATTCACGAAGTTGAATACCGATCTCGAAGCGGTGTGGGTGCAAACCTATAAAATGGATTTCCGGTATATTCCGGTGATGTCGTACCAAAATGTCAATTATGCCTATTGGCTATTTGCCGAGCCGGATACCGACCATTTCTTATTTTTGCAACTTGATTTGAACCGAGGAGGTATTGATGTGCACAAGGGGAATCTGCTGGCCAACGTGAGCGTTAATCAATTTAAAGTGATTGGTAGCAAAGCGTTGGTGGCCGGGTACTATCACAATCGCCCGGTGGTGGTGGTTCATTCCTTTTTCGATCACACTACTCGGGTTCTACCCGGACTATTTGAGCGGAACATGGAGATCAATAATTTGGACGTAAACGAGGAAGATGGGTTGATCAACGTGATTACCTACTCTATTCGGAAAAAAGAATGCCTGTTTACTATCAAAACCTACAATTACGAAGGGAAAATACTAAAAAGCACTACCCTCAAAGATCCCGATAACAGTCTAATTTCTGGTCAGATTATACCACTCAATGAGGATGACTCCTACCTGATCGGAAACTATTCGGTGGGCTGTACTCCTTTTTCGCAGGGACTGTACGTCACACATATTAAGGATAACGCGCCGGATACCCCCAATTTTATTGAGTTTTCGGAGCTGCAAAACTTCTTCAACTACATGAAGCCCAAACGCCGCGCCCGCATGCTGGAACGGATCGGAAAACGGAAATCTATGGGGAAAGAAAATAGGTTTCGTTACCGGCTACTGGTTCATGACCTCATTCAGACAGAGAATGAAATAGTGCTGGTGGCTGAGGTATATTATCCTAACTATAAAACGAACAGCCCTACTACGGTTAATGGCCTAAGCCGGCAGTACATGCGCACGATGGACGGTTTTCGGTACACGCACGCTATTATTTGTGGTTTCGACCGGGATGGAAACTTCCTCTGGGACAATTGCATCACAATTAAAGACTTAATTAGTTACGATTTGCAGGAAATGGTGCAATTGACCCCCATTGACGACTATTTTCTCTTGGCTTACCCACAAGACGGTGATATTCATACCGAGGTGATTCGCCGGGAAAAGGTAGTGGTTGAGAAAGAAAAATACGAAATAGAAGCTCGCTCAGAAGCGGAGAGGGTAATTTATAATGACAACTCTACGCTCGTGGCCTGGTACGGTAAATACTTTCTTGCCTACGGAATTCAACGGGTTGGACCGGGTAAATACCCAACTCCGGGTGCCCAGCGGGAGGTATTCTACATCAATAAATTCACGTACAACACGGATGATATCGGTAAGCCCAAGCCAACGCGGCCCCCAGAGCCGTCTAACCGAAAAACTTCCGGATCAAAACGATGAAGATATTGAGCATAATGCCGAATAAAATCATCGTAGTAATGGGGGAATAAAATTTTAAATTTTCTTTCTCTACTCTGATGTCTCCGGGTAGTCTACCGATCCAGTGAAGTTTGTCGTGTAGAAAGTACACCGCCAGGCCGATCAGAATGATCGCTGCGCCCAGGAGAATTATGTATTTTCCGGCCGATGCATTCATAGTGCCTCTTACTTTTAAAAACTTACCGCCCTTGTTGACCTACCCAGTTTGTTTTCATATCGATAACTTCTTGGTCGGAAAATCCATAGGTAGTCTGGATTGTTATGATCACCTCTGAAATCTGCGTATCGGAGGTGCCTGGTTCGGTCACTACTTTGTGGGCAGAACTAGTACCTTGTGGTACAAAGTAAAGTTTCACCAATATTTCATCAATTTTTGCATCAGTAATCGTTTTGTTGGGGATCGTACGTAATCCAAGCAAGAAACCAATACTACTACTATTCCAGTGTAAGGCCTGTGCCTTCAAAGGATCGGTAGGGTTGGTACCTTGAAGACGCTCCAAGGTTTGCTGGCAGGAGTGAATGGCGGAGGCGGCTAGTACCTTTTCCCACAGGGTGAGCAGGTCCGAAAAAGATTGATTTCTTTCCCTATCATAGTTTGAACCTCCCTTGTAGGCAGCCTGTAATTTGATAAACTGAGTTTTAATCTGGGAGTAAATTCCTTTGTCATCCCCTTTATCCCGTTGAGCAGCGTAGGCGGCCAATGCCTTGTCGGGCCGGGCGTAAAAAGCAGCGTTACTGCTATTAGGAAAATCAGGGCTAGTTCCATACAGCGCTAGTAATCGATCTACCGAGGCCGGGTTGGCAATATTTGGGTTATCGATATATAGCTTCAATCCGTAGTTATAGAAAGCCGCGCCCAGTAGACCTTTCTCAATGATCTCTGCGGGCTCAATACCGTCGCCATTAAATACATAATTACCATATACCCCACCAATCCCCATACTATTGGCCCCGGGAAAATAAGTGCCAGCCGATGCTTTGCTCAACTTGTCAAAGTAGCCATTGGTGCCCTCCATCAAAGTGATAAAGGAGGGAGTGGTTGCACTTTTGATACTGGGGCTATTGGTTGAGAAACCAAGGTTCAGATCTCGGGGATTGACAGTGCTCCCGTCATTGCCTGATTTAAGGATTGACGAAAAGGTGAGATAGTTGTTTACCAAGGTAGATTCCTGCGCCGAGACAGTAAAGAAAGCACTACCATCATACGTGGTTGGAACGGTGAGCTCTGGAACGGTAGCCTCCTTTTTTTCGCAGGAGTAGAGACTCAGGCAGGAGAATAAAGCAGTATATAGGGTAGCCTTGGAAATTAAGTGCATAGTGCAGTTGTACAGAAATATTGATGTGATGTTGTTCTTAAATTAGGAGTACAACAGTCTTTAAACGAAAAATGAGCGGATCAGGTTATAGATCGCCCATTTTTACGAGTTTTAAAACGTAACTCTGTTAGTCAACCAGCCAAATGTGGTCGGTTTCAAACCCTTGTTCTTTCCACTCCACCAAAACCCTTTGGGAATCGAGGGTGTTCACCTTCATACCTACGTAATCTGGCTCAATGGGCAGATCACGGTTATAGCGTCGGTCTATTAAAACCAACAACTCTACCCGATCGGGCCGGCCAAAGGCTGTCATGGCGTCTAGAGCGGCCCGGACCATCCGGCCGGTTGCTACTACATCATCAATTAAAATAACATTGCGGCCTTCAATCAGGAAAGGTACCTGGGTTTTATTGGGCATGATGGGGTTATCACGACGGCGAAAATCATCGCGATAAAAAGTAGCATCCAGGTAGCCAAGGGGTATATCTACCCCAGTGCGCTGGCGTAGCTCTGCCACAACCCGCTCGGCTAGGTGAATACCACGCGGTTGAAGGCCAAGAACTACCGACTGGGTAAAATCTTGGTGGTTTTCGATCAGCTGTTGGCAAATACGGCTGATCATTATTTCGAGTAAGGGACTGCTAAGAACGAGTCGTTTTTGGGCCATCTGAATAATTCACGACATTTGTGGCTAAAAATAAAGCCTTAACTACGAATATCCGAAACATTTTATGAAATACCTTATCGCCGGACTAGGGAACATCGGGCCCGAATATGCTTTTACCCGCCACAACGTGGGTTTCATGGTACTCGACCGGTTAGCGGCAGAGCATGATTTTAAATTTTCGTTTGAAAGACTCGCCTATACCGCCGAGTTCAAGTATAAAGGAAGACAAATTCACTTTATTAAACCAACAACTTACATGAATTTAAGCGGTAAGGCGATTAAGTATTACCTGGATACGTTGAAAATACCCGTAGAAAATTTGTTAGTGGTGGTGGATGAGCTGCAATTAGACTTTGGTACCTTACGATTAAAGCCTAAGGGCTCGCATGGCGGTCATAATGGATTACGAAACATTGAAGAAGTATTGGGTACCTCTGCCTATTCACGTCTACGCTTCGGAATTGGCAATAATTTTCCCCGGGGTAGGCAGGTTGAGTTTGTTCTAAAGCCCTTTACTGACAACGAAATAGGGGAGTTACTACCCTTTTTGGATAGGTCGGACGAAATCCTTCTCTCTTTTTGCACTTTGGGGGCACAACAAACCATGAATATTTTCAATCAATGATTGTACTAAATAAAGAATTTAGGTCTTTAAGAAGAATAGAATAAAAGTGTATCCTGACAACTAGGGTAAGAAATAAAATTCTGTTTTTAGCGTAGTTTAATCCCAAAAAATAGATTTAAACCGAAAAAATGAAATATTAAACCAAATAATATTTCGAACATAGCCCGAAATGGATTTGGTAAATCGAAACTATACATGGATATTTGTATGTTCATTAACTAAAAATAAAAATTGAACAAAACCATGAATAGTCTCAAAATAAGTTTTATATTTGCATCAGTATTGGGAGCGATACTATTTGTATCCCCATCGAAAGGTTTTTCAAAAGCTATCAAAAACGATTCCAACGCCAAAGCACAAGTTTTAGCCAAAGGATCAGAAATTAAGTTTTCGAAGTTTGTAAGTGAGAATTTAAGTCGATTTACTAGAAAGGAAGATTGGAGTACCATACAAAATATCGTTATCTTGTATAACCAATCACCGTCCAAGCTTCTGAGTACACGTAATGCTGATAAAAAAGCATTTTTAGAAGCAACGAAAACATTAATAAACAAGTTGAATCGCCGCAAGGGAATAGAAGCTGCAAAGTGGAGTTCAGATCTCGGAAAGACAGTAAAAGAGATTCAATTTATCTGGAATTTTGACATTGACAGTCTGACGCCTGTTATTTTTGAAACGCCGCTCTTCGTAGCGCCCAAAATAACGGTAGAAAGTTTGTAATAAAGATAATTAGTTTTTTCAAGTAGAAAAGGTTAAGGGTTTAGGAATAGTCAGCATAAAGCCTTCTCAAATGAGAGGGCTTTATCTTTTTATAGGCTTTGCCCAAACTTCCACCCGGCGATTAAGCCTACGGTTTTCTTCGCTACTATTGATCACTATTGGTCGGGTTTGGCCATAGCCTCTTTGCATTATTCTATTAGGATCAATACCTCTTTGCAAGAGGTACTCCTTTATTTGATCTGCTCTTTGCCTTGACAGATCTACGTTCTTATCAAAATTACCAATATTATCAGTATGCCCGTGAAGTTCTACGCCCAAATCAGGATTGGACTTTAAAAAGGTGACTAGGCTATCGGCTACGGCGATAGTCGCCGGAATCAACCGGTCTTCACTTTGGAGAAACTGCAGCACAAAAATGCGCTTGTAGTAGGTTGTTTCGGTGAGGTTAATAAAGGTCTTTACCTCATTGTATTCATTCTCTGGACGTACATATATACTTTTTGATTCGTAGCCGGGTCTTTCGGCGGTTATTGTGTAATTTTCATGCGCCCTTAGCCGGAAATCATAGGTGCCATTCGTGGTTTTTGTTTGGGCTACCACGGCATCATCCACGGTTCGCTTCACCGTGACATCAACGTCTTCTATAAAGTCCAGGTTTTCTCCGTTGTACACTTTTCCGCTTACCTTAACGAGGGGAGTGGTACTGCTTGGTTGAACTACCGGAGGAGCAGACGGAACTTGGACTGGTAGTTGGGCTATTTTTGAAATTGGCGTAATGGTTTGAGCTAGTTTCTGGAAACTTTGTCGGATAAAAACGGGTGTCATAACCCGGTCATACAGCCTTATAAGAGCAACGGCGCCGGCACTCGTCTCATTTTTAGCAATCAGATCATCCTGAAAAAAGTTTAAAACCTGATCTTCGTCTATTACCGCTTCAACGTCCGGGTCTCGAAATGATACCTTTGATTCACCATCAATGTACATGTTGATTACGTGGGTCTCCACATCTCTTGAAAATACATAGTGAACGTACTCATTTTCTTTTACTGGGGCTTTCTCCCCGGTAGCAAAATTGAAAAAATTAAGGCGTCCCTTGTAGATATAGCAACCGTTGTCAGATTTTTGGTTTTTGAAGTCAAGTACTCTCTTCCAGCTTTCCAGCTCTTGTAATCGAAAATATATTTCGATGGTGTAAGACTTACTTAAAAAGCCGTCGGATGCCTTATTGTCGAATTGAAGCCCTGAATTTGCTTCAAACTGGTACACCTTCTGCTTCTTATTCCCTAACTCCGGCAGTAGCTCTTCCACAAATTTCCCGGGGGTACCTAGTATTCGCAAAGGAGGAGCACTGTCCTCAGTGGTGGCAAGGCTGTCGCTAAAATCATAAATAACAACTTTTTGAGCGTTTCCTTTGGTTAAAGAAAAGCAAAGAGCAAGAAAAGTAAGTCTGCAAATAATCAGTATTCGAGGCATGAGGTAAAAGTAAAAAAAACAGCCAGAAAGTGGATTTGTTTTCTACCCACTTTCCGGCCGCGAAGCTTTGTAGTAAATAATTAATTACTCCGTGGAAATTTCTCCGGTCAGATAAAGTTTTACTTTACCACCAATAAATACGCGATCGTCAAGTAGTTCACATTGAAGATATCCACCCCGGGCCGATAACTGGCGGGCGGTCATTACTTTTTTATTGAGGCGTTCGGCCCAGTAGGGGATAAGCGTGGTGTGCGCCGAGCCTGTCACAGGGTCTTCGGCCACGCCGGACTGTGGGGCAAAGAAGCGGGATACAAAATCAACCTCATCGCCAGGAGCCGTGATGATAATTCCCCGGGCCGGAATGGTAGAAAGTAGAATGATATCCGGTTGCAGTTCCCGTAGTTGGGTTTCGTTGTCTATCACTACCATGTAATCGGTCTTACCTTTATATACCTCAAAAGGTTCCAGAGCCCTCAGACTCTCATGCAGAGCCGGTGGGGCTACCGCAATGTGGTAAGAATCCGCTGGGAAGTCGAGGGTCAAAATCTGATCCTTGCGCACCACCTTCAATATTCCGCTTCTGGACTCAAATTGAATTTTGGACTGCTCATAATTCTGGATAGTGAAAATCACGGCCGCCGTAGCCAAAGTTGCATGCCCACACAGGTCGACTTCGATCGTTGGGGTAAACCACCTGATATGAAACCCGTCCTCCGTTGGAACGAAAAAAGCAGTTTCCGCTAGGTTGTTTTCCGAGGCAATTTTTTGCATCAAATCATCAGAAAGCCACGATTCAAGCGGAACAACAGCAGCAGGATTACCCGAGAATAACGCGTCAGTAAAGGCATCTAGCTGGTACAAAGAGAGTTTCATGAGGAAATGAATCTAAATGATTTTTTGCAATAAGGTATTAAAAATATTCTGGTCAAAAGAGCGTAATGATGGAATTTTTACGGACGCTTGATCAAACTTGGCATCGTCATATTCGTAGGTGGCCGGAACGGCTACCGTGAGCATTCCGGCTGCTACGGCCGATCGTAGCCCGTTGCCGGAGTCTTCAAATGCCAGACAGTTGCTGGGCTCGGCATTAAGCTGCCGGGCTGCACCCAGGTATACATCCGGAAACGGTTTGTTGCGGGTTTCCAGCAAAGCAGAATGCCAAACCTGAAAATAGGGGCGAAGGTGAAGGCGGGAAAGTACCGTTTCGATAATCACCATCGGTGATGCGGACGCTACACCCAAAGGAATGCCTATCTCATGAAAAAATCGAACAGTTTCGGAAGCTCCCGGCATTTCTTTGGCTTCTGAACCGATGCGGTCGTGGGCCATATCCAGAATTTCTTTCCCGATTTGTTCGTGTGATTTATGCTTCCAGGGAAAACGCTGATAGATGTACTTAACAAATTCCGCGGTACCTAGTCCGGTCGCCTGCTGGCAAATTTCTACCGTCAAAGGCACATCTACGGTTTTGAAAACCTCGATGGCTACGTCTTGCCAAATTGGCTCAGAATCGACCAGCAGGCCATCCATATCAAAAAGTACTGCCTGAATCATGCCGGTAGGGTTGTTTTTGGAAGGCAAGTTTAATTCATTATACATCCGCCTGACGGAAGGGTTTTATGTCCACCTTTTCCCAGACTTTTCCCGTAGTGTAAGGATCAGCAGATAACCACTGCTGTACTTGTTCTTCTGTTTCAAAGTCGACAACCAACATGGAACCTATCATCTTTCCTTCGGGGTCGAGAAGGGCACCTCCCATCACAAACTGATCTTTTGATTTGAGCAAGCGGGCTCCTTCAAGATGGAGCTGCCGGGCCGATAGGCGTCTTTCCAGCGCTTTTGGATCGGTAAAGTCGTAGGCATGTATTACGTATAGCATAGGGTATTATAAGTTTTTCACTTTTTGTTTTTTCATTTTTAGGTATACACCATTGGTCCAGCCAAACCCCTCCTGAATTTCGTACTCACCACCTCCGGCTACCAGATTAGTATTAGCAACGTTGTATTTCTCCAATAACTTTCCGGTAGCGTAGTACTGCTTTTCTACCAAGTGGAGCCAGTTGGATCGAAGCCTCTCGGCTGACTGGGTAAAGTTATAATTCAGAAGTCCTTTGTAGACAATCCATTGAAGTGGTGCCCAACCGTTCGGTATATCCCACTGTTGTCCGGTTTCGCTAAGTGTAGTCAGTACTCCTCCGGAGCTCATAAAGTTCAGGCGGACGTAGGCATTAATAAACCTGGCCTGTTTATGATCGGCCAAGTTAAAGAATAACGGGAAGGTGCCAGCAAGTGTAAATGATTTAGTTAATTTTCTCTGGTCAAAATTATAGTCCATAAAGAACCGGTTTTTCGAATCCCAAAATAGATTTTTGATGGCAGCTTGCCTTTTACGAGCTTTTTGCTCGTACCTACGATAAAGTTCGTATTGATTACTCAGGTAGTAGGCCTCTGCTAGCGTGCTTTCCATATGAAACATCAGGCAGTTCAGATCTACCGGGATAATATTGGTGGTTTGAATAGTATCGAACGTCTTTCCATCGCTCAGCCAGCGACTGCTAAAATCCCACCCGGACTCTGCGGCGGCCCTGATACAGCGATAGATAGACTCCGGCGCGGTACCATACCTTTCGAAGGCTTGTTGGGCCGATTCAATATCCTCATGGTAAGATTCGGGCCGAGGCGTGGCCTGATCATCCCAATATCGGTTTAGGTAAGTTCCGTTGGGGAGCATCACCACCCGCCGATAGGCGGTATAGGGCTCCGTCAGATTTTCGGCTCCGTCCATCCAGTAGTTGTACTCCTGTTGCATCTGGGGAAGGTACCTTTTCAATACTTTTTTTCCTTCCATCTCGCTGAAAAGGCGCACCATCAACGAAAAAAAAGGAGGCTGGGAGCGGCTTAGGTAGTAGGTACGGTTGGCTGTGGGGATATGGCCGTAGTAGTCTATTAGATAGACAAAATTGTGTATCATATTTTCAATCAAGTCACTACGTCCTGATTCTTTTAGTCCCAACATCGTAAAGTAGCTATCCCAGTAGTAGATTTCTCGAAAACGACCTCCTGGTACTACGTAGGGCTCGGGAAGCGGGATCAATGAACCACCCCGGATCTGATCCTGTGGTTGCCGGGCCAACAACGACCAAAGGCGATCAATGTGCTGCCTGATGGGCAAACGATTATCATCTGAATAATTAATGGGTACCACATACGGCATGGTAAAGTTATCAAGCACAAACTGTTTCAGATCAAATCCGTCGCGATTTTTTTCATAAATATAGGACTCAATGATCCATGCCGAATCTTTATTAGGGATACAATCCGCAAAAGTTTTGGAATCTCCGAAAATACGACTCATCTGAACATCTACGAACAGTGGTCCGAATAAATGTTCTGGTGAAGTGTTCGCTTGGTTAAGAGTAATCCCTGTAAGTGGTAAGGTCAATCGGGAGTAAGGTTTAATAAATGGTTTCAGTAGTCAATACAGCCTGGTGATAGGGGAGTTTTTGTCATTTCAGCTTCCCGAGATACTCAATTAGTTTGTTCAGGTATCTATAAAAAAGGAAAAGGGAGAGAATTGTTTTCTAAGAAAACGAAATCCTCTCCCTTTTCCGTTCAAGTATTTTTACTTTTTAAAAAGATTGATCGCCGCAATACTCATGGCTTTTATGCCGGTTTTGATGGTAGGCTCAGGTACCGGGGCAAACATTGGCGAGTGTAAGGACGGCAGTTGCTCTCCTTTCGCCTTGGCTGCTGCGATGGTTTCGGGAGCAAGAGTACCCAACCAAAACATAAAGATGGGTACTTTACTGTTTTCAAGGGCAAATCGGCTGAAATCTTCACCAACCATGTAGAGTTCAGTTTCGACCAATTTATCTTCTCCAAACGTGTTTTTAAAGAGATCTACTACGCGGCGGGTCAGGGCAGGATCGTTGACCGTAGCCGGGGTCATGGGCTCTCGTATACTAATTACCGGCATTTTGTCGTCGGATAAGCCGGCTGCTTTGGCCATGTTCTCGCTAATTGTCCGAATTCGTTGAATCGTTTTCTCACGAACTTCCGGAGAATAGGAGCGTAGGGTGAGCTGCATTTTAACTTCATCGGAAATAATATTATGAACTGTACCACCGTGAAAGGAACCTACCGTCACTACCGCAGGCTCAATCGGACTAATGGTCCGGCTTACGATGGTCTGAAATGCCATGACCATTTGTGCTCCCAAAACGATGGGGTCAATGGTTGTGTGCGGAGCGGCTCCGTGGCCACCTTGTCCAAATACTTTGATGTCCATCATGTCAACACTGGCCATCAGTGGCCCTTCGCGGTAGCCAATGGTACCCGCGGGTAGGTAGGAGTTGTCGTGGAGAGCGATGGCGTAATCGGGTATGGGGGCGAAGTTAAATAGCCCATCTTTGAGCATATGATCGGCCCCTAAGCCGTTTTCCTCGGCGGGTTGCCCCACCATTACTAAGGTACCTTTCCAGTTATCTTTGGTCTTCACGAGCGCTTGGGCGGTACCCACAAACACGGTCATGTGAATGTCATGCCCGCAAGCGTGCATCACGTTTACTTCGTTGCCGGCGGCATTAACACCTTTGGCTTTACTGGCGTAAGCAAGACCCGTCTTTTCTTCCAACGGGAGAGCATCCATGTCAGCCCGGATGAGGATGGTGGGGCCTGGCCCGTTTCTGAATATACCAACAACGCCATGACCCCCGATTTTTTCTTTTACCTCAAAACCTAGTTTCTTTAACTCAGCGGCCATACGGGCCGCACTTTTCTCCTCTTGCAGGGATAGTTCCGGGTTCTGGTGAAGGTGCTTGTAAAGGGCATCCAGTTCAGGGTAGTTTTTAGCGGTAAGCTCTTCAATTTGCTTGATTACCTGGGGTGTTTGAGCCTTGATAGTTCCAAAACTAAAAATACACGCTAAAAAGAGTGTTGCTGATAGGGGTTGTTTCATTGAGTTAGGTTAATGGGATAATAGTAAAAAGCTGTTTTCCTTACGGATTGTTTATAGTATTTCCAGGGTGTCACGGGTCAATTCTCCTCGGGTATTTCCGGTATTGAGGATACTGCCAGGTTCAAAAAGCATGACCGATACTTCTTCCTCCGCAACAGGACGATGTTGAACACCCCTCGGAACGATGAGAAATTCTCCCTCGGTGAGCTCAACGGTCCGATCCCGAAACTCCATGCTGAATTTTCCTTCTACTACATAGAATAGCTCATCTTCATCATCGTGCTTGTGCCAGACAAACTCACCTTTAAATTTGACTAGTTTGACGTGCTGCCCGTTGAGTTCACCCACAATTCTTGGATTCCAATGGTCGTGAAATTGAGATAGCTTCTTAGAGATGTTAACTTTTTCCATGTTCATGGATTCTAATCGAATAACGTTTAAGGTATTATTTTCAAATAGCTAGTGTTCTTCCTTGCCAAGGCTTCATAGACTACATCCATGATGGAGGTTCTGATATTGAGACTGTATAGTTTAGTGTTTTCTCTGGTAGGGTAGACCCGGTTTGAAAGGAAAACAAAGTCAAGATTAACGGAAGGGTCCATCCAAACCATAATACCCGTATAGCCGGTATGACCAAAACTCACGGGGTGAGCGTACCGGGGGGCGTTGCCGGAGTACTTAAAGGTAGGTTTGTCAAAGGCAATACCCCGGCGGCTTCCCAACTCGGGGTACTGGTAGCGGGTAAATTCGAATAATGCATCGCTACTGATAAACTGTTTTCCGCCGTAATAGCCACTTTGTAAGTACATCTGCATGACCTTCATAAGATCATTGGCGTTGCCGAAAAGACCGGCGTGGCCGCTCAAACCGCCCAACATAGCGGCACCCTCGTCGTGCACCTGACCGCGCAAAAGCGTTTGACGAAAGAAGGTGTCGCGCTCAGAAGGTACTATTTTATCCAGTTTATAGAAACGCTTTGGGTTAAAAGTAAGCGAGTTAGCGCCTAACTTCTTGTAGAAATTTTCTTTCAGGTAGTCCTCAAACTCTACCCCGGTAATATTTTTTACTACCTCCGGGTAAAGAATAAAAGAGAGGTCACTGTACACGTAGCCTTCTTCCGGATTCAGGGGAGAGTTCTTGATGGACTTGTAGATTACGTTTTTGTAATTCCGGTGGATAAACAGGCTATCGCCCACCACGGAAGTTGGGTACTTGGCTGATTGAGTAGTACTAAATGTGTTTTTCTTCCAGCTTCCATCGGGTTTTTGGGCCTCCCGCCAAAACTGAATCCAAGATTTCAAACGAGCACTGTGGGTGAGTACCTGGCGCCATGTTAGATCCGCTTTATTTGATTTTTTTAGGAAAGGTAGGTAATCTTTCATCGTAGCGTCTAGCTCAAACTTACCCTGATCATACAGACTCAGCAGTGCCAGGGTAGACGCCGTCACTTTTGTTACGGAAGCGAAGTCGTAGAGATCGTTAATATCAACTAGTTTGCTTCCTTCGTAAGTTTGCTTTCCGTAGGCTTTTCTAAAAAACACTTTCCCATCTTTGGCCAGTTGGACCACACAGCCGGGGGTTGCTTTTTCTGATAGGGCTACGTTGGCAATGGAGTCGATCTTGAAAATGATTTCCTTAGAATCCAGGCCTAGTTCTTCCGGAATGGTGTATTTCAAACGCTTCAAAGAAGGAGTTTCGATCCCGGTGTCGTAAGGATAAGTCTGATTTACTGTAACGGGTAGTTTGCCTAGGGCGGGTATAGCACCAAAAATAAGCTGAGCCGACAAGTCTTCGGTGTACGGTGTTAGCTGGTAGGCCATGACGATTGCCTTCGCCTGTTCAGGTTTGGAGATTTTATTAAGTACATAAGGATTTCCAAACAGGGTTACTACCGCTTTGCCAGTAGCCGTTAGTTTTTCCAGTAGAGCGTTTGTTTCGGGCGTTAGTCCAAAGTTTAATCGCGGGGAAATACTACTCAGATGGACGCCTACCAGCAATAGGTTATAGTCACCAAGTTTGGCTTCGACCGCTGCTATTTGTTGGGCGGTTGGTTTTGAAGGAAGGCTATACGTATCAATCTTTGTATAAAGGCCCAGCGTATTTTGAAAGGTAGTAACGGTATCAACTCCCAATGAAATTGCGGCAATCCGGAGAGTATCCAATTCGCGGAGGGGTAGGATAGAATCATCATTTTTGAGAATTGTCAAGGCTTTTTCGGTCAATAACCGGTTGACCAACTCCGCAGATTTCGGGTTTAAATCCTCGTAGAGGTTTTCTAGCTTAATTGGCTGAAAATTAGTGAGACCCACCCAAGCTTTGGCTTGTAGCACTTTATAGCAGCGAGCATTAATAATAGCTTGGGTAAGACGACCTTCGGCGATTGATTTTTTAATTTCTTCAATGGCTTTGGGTACATCCTCGGTAAATTCGAGCAAATCCATTCCGGCTTCCAAGCCCATGGCGTCCGCTCTGCCGTTTGAGAAGAACTTGGTTACGCCCTTCATATTCATGGCGTCGGAGTATATCAAGCCCTGAAAACCAAGGTCGTCTTGTAATAACTTTGAAACGATGGGCTTGGATAGGGTGGAAGGAAGGTTGGGCGTATTGTCAAGCGCCGGAATACTGAGGTGGGCAATCATGACACCACTCAAACCATTATCTACCAGCGCTCGGAACGGATAAAGTTCCAGAGAATCAAGCTCGGCCCGGGTTTTGGGAATAAGGGGAAGATCATAGTGCGAGTCTGTACCGGTATCACCATGACCGGGAAAATGTTTGGCACTGGTCAGCAATCCATTGTACTGCATACCTTTCATGTAAGCCACGGCTTTTTCGGCCACCCGGTATTTATTCTCGCCAAATGACCGGAAGTTAATGACCGGGTTGTTTGGATTATTGTTCACATCAGCTACCGGGGCAAAGTTAATGTGTACGCTTAAGCGACGGGCTTGCTGGGCGAGCTGAGCCCCCATGGTAAAAATTAAGTCATCGTTGCCTTGGATAGCTCCTATGGTCATTTGGTAGGGGTATCGTACCGTACTATCGATCCGCATGGCTAATCCCCATTCGGCATCCATGGCAACTAACAGCGGCACGTTGGACATGGCTTGGTAGCGATTGGTTAGTTGGGCCTGAGGCACCGGCCCACCCTGAAAGAACACCACACCACCCACTTTATTCTCTCTGATGAGCTTGGCTACGTAGGCCGGGTTACTCCGGGAGGTATCGATTAACGAACGCCTGGTATCGGAGGTGGCAGCTACCATAATCAGCTGGGCAATTCGCTCATCAGGAGTTAGGCTGTTAAAAACGGAATCCACCCACGATTTCTGAGTGGCATTTAGCTTCAAAAATTCTGGTTTACTCTGAGCGTGGGTGCTCGAACTGTAAAATATGGAGCACAGAAGAAGGAATAAAAAATAGCTATTTCGCATATCAATTAAGGCAAAGGATTATTTTGTCAAAGTTTGGAAAATACTGCCACGTTTGCAATTAAGGAATGATTAAAAAATAACTTGGTAAAATTGCTTTTCACCTCACGACTAACTTACATTGATCAGCGAAGACGAAATCAGATATTACAGTCAACTGGACGAGCGCCAGCAACGGGTTTTCCTCGTCTTGAAAGCCAAGTCGCTGGGAAGCAGCGGTGTGCGGGTCGTTAGCGAGGCCTTTGGCGTTGACCCCAAGACCGTGCGCAAGGGGAAACAGGATCTGTCGGTTCTGCCCGACGAGCCGCCCCGGCGGGTTCGCCAGGCGGGAGGGGGTGCAAAAAAAAACTAGAACGGCACCCCGAGTGGCTGGAAGCCTTCG
>JBDNFP010000379.1:0-11997 GCA_041689775.1 Spirosomataceae bacterium | reverse complement strand
TTGGCTTTCAAGCCGAGGAAAACCCGCTGCTGGCGCTCGTCCAGTTGACTGTAATATCTGATTTCGTCTTCGCTGATCAATGTAAGTTAGTCGTGAGGTGAAAAGCAATTTTACCAAGTTATTTTTTAATCGTTACTAAGTTAAATTTTTAGAACCAAAATTAGTGATTTTTTATCAAAACAAGGCGCAGAAACCGGAGTTTGGCAGCGCCAACCGGGCGACCAGCGCCGTGAGGATTTCTCTAACACAGGATTGGCTGAAAAGTGCTATTTTAGACAGAACATAAGATTAACTCAAACAACTTCTAAGCGAAATTCCCCACTACTAATAAACCTAATCGTATACTGTGACCAAGAAAACCTACTACGATATTACACTCCCTGAACTTAAATTACTCAAAGAACAACCGGGCATAATCGTAGTTGATGTACGCGAACCCTGGGAATTTGATGAGTTTAATGAGGGTGGCATTAACATACCACTGGCGAAAATCCGCGAACGAAGAGCCGCGATAATACATTACACTACCATAATCGTGGTTTGTACCAACGGGGTACGTAGCAAAGTAGCCGCCATGGATTATTGCCGGGTGACTACTTGGGAGGATAAGAAAATTCTACACCTGCACGGCGGTATCCTTGAAGTAGAATGATTACTATCATTGAATTTGCCTATCGTCAGGCAACAACCGCTCCTTCGAATACTTTAACGGCCGGACCGATCAGCCAGATATCCTCAAATTTAGCGGGCCCTACCTCTCGGAACGCTACCTGTAACTTACCCCCCACGGTATCAATCTGAATAGGGCCATTCCAGTTATAATGAGCATGAGCGGATAAAGCACAGGCGGTTACGCCAGTCCCGCAAGAATACGTTTCGTCCTCGACGCCTCGCTCGTAGGTCCTCACTTTAAGATGGTTACCTTTCATCACTTCGACAAAATTGACATTAGTCCCGCCTTTTGGTCCGTATATATCTCCATAACGAACCGCCCGACCGATCGTTACTACGTCCGTCTGATCCACGCTATCAACATAAGCGATATAGTGAGGAGAGCCAGTGTTGAGAAAATCATAAGTTTCATGCTTATCAATTCCTTGCACCGAACTCATTTTAAGATGGATAAGATCAGTTTCCGCCGTGGCCTCGTGGGGACCGTCTACCGCCAAAAAAGACGCCTTCGATTCAAAAAGTCCCAGATCGTGCGCAAACCGTACGGTACACCTACCACCATTACCACACATACTACCTTCACCGCCATCGGCATTGAAGTAGTCCATTCTGAAATCGTAGCCTACTTCGTTACGCAGTAATATAAGCCCATCGGCGCCAATACCGAACCTACGATGGCACAGATAAGCAATTAATTCCTGCGAAATAGGAAAACTCTCGGTGCGATCATCAATCATGACAAAATCATTTCCGGTCCCCTGATATTTAGCAAATTGAATAGTCATAGCGGTACTTAATAATTCAACAGTTGTGAGATATAACAAAGCCCTGCAAGATTTGATTCTTACAGGGCTTTTCAAACAAACTTACTAAGGCGAATCGCTTACTTAGTAGTCTTTAATTCCTTGATACGAGCTGCCTTACCTTGACGACCACGTAGATAGAACAAACGTGCGCGACGTACTTTGCCACGACGAAGCAGTTCGATCTTAGCAATGGTAGGGGAAAGAATAGGGAAGATACGCTCTACACCTACTCCGTTTGAAATTTTACGTACGGTAAAAGTTTCTCCGGTTGAACTAAGATTACGACGTTGCATTACAGTTCCCTGGAACAACTGAAGACGCTCTTTGCTACCTTCTCTGATCTTTACGTGTACAACGATAGTGTCGCCTGATTTAAAATCAGGATACTCAGCCTTACGGTTCTCGACCGTTGCTTCTACGAGTTTAATTAATTCGCTCATGACGATATTTTATGAATAAAAATGTGATAGTCTGCTCCCAGCGGACGGGGTGACGCCCCTTCATTCAAAACAGTCCTATAAAAAACGAGTGCAAAGATAAACTTACTTTTTGGTATATGAAAGTAATCACTATTTTTACGTATTATGAAAATAGTATCCGTTGATCAAATCCGCGCCCTCGACGCCCATACAATTCAGCATGAGCCGATTAGTTCTATTCACTTAATGGAAAGAGCTGCCCTTGCTTTTATACGCTGGTACTGCGCTCACTTCGACAATCACAACCAGATTGTGGTGTTTTGCGGTCAAGGAAACAACGGAGGCGACGGACTAGCTATCGGTCGGCTTTTAAGTGCCAAAGGGTATGACCTCGCTGTGTACGTCGTGGAGCATACTGCCTCACCCTCCGAGGACTTCCAGAAGAATCTTCACCGTATCAAAAACTCTCTGGCGGTGCATAGCATTCAGAAAAGGAAAGATATCCCTACTCTGAGCCCTTCGACAATAATCATAGATGCTTTATTGGGGTCGGGTTTAACCAGGCCGGTAAGTGGATTGTTAGCAGAAGTTGTTAAATCCATTAATCAGAGTCCTGCCAAAGTAATATCCGTAGATATAGCAAGTGGTTTGTACGCAAACAAATCCATCGAGGAAGAGGATACGATCACCCGCCCCGATCATACCATCAGTTTTCAATTGCCAAAGCTTGCCTTCATGATTCCGCAAAATGATCCCTTCGTTGGCGATTGGCAGGTTGTAGACATTGGTTTATCTCGGGAATTTATCCAACAAGCCAACACTCCCTATTTCTTTACTGATTCGTCAGATGCTGCCTCTCTTAAAAGGGACCGGGAAAAGTTTTCGCACAAGGGCACCTATGGGCACGCTCTACTAGTCGCGGGAAGTTATGGTAAAATGGGGGCAGCTACCTTGGCAGGAAAGGCTTGCCTGCGCGCCGGAGTTGGACTTTTGACGATGCATGTTCCCCGTTGTGGCTATACCATAGCTCAGATCAGTGTTCCGGAAGCTATGGCTTCCACCGACATTCACGAACAATTAATCAGTACCCTACCGGACCTGGCGCCCTACACAGCGATTGGGGTAGGCCCAGGTATTGGCAAAGATCCGCAAACGTTACATGCACTCCATGAGCTTATTGAAAATGCAACGGTTCCGATGGTATGGGATGCTGATTCGCTAAACCTCCTTTCTGAAAATAAAGATCTACTCCGGCTATTACCCAAAAAAACGATCTTGACCCCACATCCCAAAGAATTTCAACGACTGGCTGGTAACTCCCGGGATGATTACGAAAGGATCGAGCTAGCCCGTGATTTTGCCCAGAAATATCAATTAATCCTCTGCCTCAAAGGGGCTCATACAGCTGTAATTTTTGCTGACGGGACGGTCCGTTTCAATGCCACTGGAAATGCCGGAATGGCAACCGGAGGGAGTGGTGATGTACTTACGGGGGTAATTACTTCATTTCTTGCGCAAGGGTTTTCCCACGAAACTGCGGCACTTCTCGGCGTATTTCAACACGGTGCCGCCGGCGACCGGGCCGCCGCCCTACGAAGCCAGGCATCCCTGATTGCTTCTGATATCGTTGATAACCTAGCCATATAGCGTAGAGTCAGTGGTCTGCTTTACCGTTTGCTCAATTATTCGGCTGTTTTCCAACCATTGTGCAACTAAACTACTCTTCTTGTCGTATATTATGATTATACGGGCATTTAATGGTGTAATTAGCCACTTTAACCAAAAGCTAACTATAGCCACACAAAAAAACGCTCCATACACCATTTTAATAACACAAACGATGAAAGACGTAGCACAAAGAAATTGGAAGGGAATCAATCCCGGTAAGAAAAATTCAAAGTTAGAATTGGATCAGGCCACCGTTCTGGGCAGTTTGACCTTACTCATTTTTGCCTATATTATTTTTAGATTTATCTACCCACTAGTCGAAAAAGGAGTTCTTTGGTAATTAGCTCAATACCTGATAGGTGATGAACGCTGAGACGTAAGCCAGTATCATGGTGTATACTAGTTGAATCATGGGCCACTTCCAGCCGTGAGTCTCCCGATAGACCGTAGCCATGGTGCTCATACACATCATGGCAAATACATAAAATACCAACAACGAAAAGGAAACCGCTGGTGTGTACATAGGTCCACCCGTGATCGGGTTCCTTTCGTTTTTTAAACGCTTCCTGATGGTAATAGCATCCTCGCTGGCCTCACCCCCGATACTATAAATGGTAGACATGGTGCCCACAAATACCTCCCGGGCGGCAAATGAAGTTATGAGTGCAATGCCGATTTTCCAATCATACCCCAATGGGCGAATAGCTGGCTCAATGAAATGACCGAAGTTTCCGGCATAGGAACTCTCCAGCTGAGCGGAGGCTATAGCGGCTTCCTGTTCCGCAGGGGCAGCATTCTGCATGCGTACTAAAACCTCTTCTTTTGCTTTTTCCATACTATCTCCGGGACCATAGGAGGCTAGTACCCACAGCACAATTGAAATAGCCACGATGATTTTACCGGCTTCCAGCACGAAAGATTTTACACTATCGTACATCATGATGCCAATATGACTCCATCGTGGTAGCTTGTAGGTGGGCATCTCCAAGATAAAGTAGCTCGGTTCAAGGCGGGGAATAAATATAGAAAACAGCCAGGCGGAACCCAGTGCACCCACTACCCCCAGCAGATAAAGACTCAGTAATGCTAATCCTTGTAAATTAAAAAAGCCAAGTATCATAGTATCTGGTACCACCAATGCAATCAGGATGGTATAGATGGGTAATCGGGCTGAGCAACTCATCAGGGGTGTTACCAATATAGTAAGCAACCGCTCATACGGATTATTAATGCTCCGTGTAGACATGATGGCGGGTACGGCACAGGCTACGCCAGAAATTAGCGGCACTACACTACGCCCGTTCAAGCCAAACTTTCGCATGAGTTTGTCCATAATAACCATGACCCGAGCCATATAACCAGACTCTTCCAACAAACCCACGAGGCCAAACAGGAAGGCGATTTGGGGGATGAATATAAGTACCCCGCCGATTCCGGCCATGAGCCCATCGGTTAGTAAATCATTCAACACTCCCTCGGGTAGTGTATTTTTAGTCCAGCTAATTGCCTCGGCAATACCAATGTCCAATAAATCAGTTGGATAAGACGCCCAGGCAAATACTGCTTGAAATATCACCATCAAGACCAACAGAAAGGCTACATAGCCCCACACGGGATGCAGCAGCAGCCGGTCGAGTCGCCGCGTCCAGGCAGGTTGATCACTTTCACCGTCGGAGGTAACGGCTTTCTTGACCATCGGGCTCAGGCGCTTGTAACGCGTAATGGTCTCGTTGGCTAGAAAGTCCGTTTTATCAAATGCGTACTTGGCGATTAACTCATCGAGATGTTCGCGCTGGGACTGATCAAGGAAAGTAAAACTATCGTGCTGGCATACGTACTGCATGGCCAGATAATTGTTATTTAATGCGTAGATTTCCTTCACCTCATCCACAAGTGCGACCTGAGTCTCGGATGGATCAAGAAAATAGCTATTAGACAACTTAGTACCGGAAATTACACGTTGTGCGGCCTCCCGAAGACTAGCTGATCCCTCCCCCGTACGGGCATTGATTTTCACAACGGGCACATTGAGTTGCATAGCGAGCTGTACTGCATTCACCCGAAGGTTCATGCTTTCGGCTACGTCCAACATATTCAATGCTAAAACCGTGGGTAAACCAAGATCGGCAATTTCGGTAAATAGAAGTAAGTTACGCCGTAAATTGGAAGCATCTGCTACGACAATTACCGCATCCGGGTAGTCTGGATGGCTGGGATTAGCCAGAATGTCCATGACTACTTGTTCGTCCTTAGACTTTGGGTAGATACTATATATGCCAGGAAGATCAATGAGTATAGCTTCGGCAGGAACTGCGTCAGTAGTAGAATTGAGGCGTATGACCCCAGACTTTTTCTCCACGGTCACTCCCGGAAAATTTCCGGTCTTCTGACGTAAACCTGTGAGTTGATTAAAAAGCGACGATTTTCCGGAATTGGGATTGCCAATTAAAGCAATCTTATATAAGTGGGGTTTCAATTGAATATTTTACCTGATAAGATACATGAAAAGGAGTATTACTCCACCTCGATGCTAGCGGCTTCGTTGCGCCGGAGTGATAAACAGTAGCAACCACCTACCCTTACGCAGATCGGATCTCCGAAGGGTGCCACGGCGTCGAGGCGCACCTCACAACCGGGTAAACAGCCCATTTCGAGTAGTTTAAGAGACATGTCACGATCACTAAATGACTTAATGATCGCTCTTTCTCCCTTCTTCAGATCAGCTAGATTACGGGTGGTTATCATACTCTTATTTAGATTTAATATAATTAAACACAAAGAAAGGGCTTCAGAGGCACATAATCAAATGATTTATATCATGAATTTTTATGGCCTTGCCGAAAGTCATAGAAAAACCTCATCAAGTAGTTTCTACCCTATCCCTTTATGACGTACTTTTGCAATCAGCAAATCACCTTCGGTGAAAGTAATATTAAAAACCCAAAAGCATAACCCAATATGTTTGCTATGGTACATAATGACGGATTATTCCCGGACCAATTGCAAAAAAACCAGCTATTTAACTACATACCCAAAAGCTGAAAGCCATTAGCCATCAGCTGAGTGCTACGCATGAACGAAGTCAAGAATTTAATCTGGAAGGAAATAGCCCTCGAATGGCGTCAGCGCTACGCATTAAGTGGTGTTTTACTGTATGTAATCAGCACGGTATTCGTTTGTTACCTGAGTTTCAATTTAAAGCGTAATTTCTTGACCCCGATTGTCTGGAATACTTTGCTCTGGATCATTCTGCTATTCACGGCTGTGAATGCCATCGCCAAGAGTTTTGCCCAAGAGCGGCACGGTCGCTTACTTTATTATTATACTCTCAGTAGCCCGCAAGCCATCATCATTTCCAAAATAATATACAACTGCCTGCTGATGATGCTATTGGCGGGAATTGGTTTTGGATTCTACGTGTTTGTAATGGGTAACCCCGTTATTGACCTTGGGTTGTATATAGTCGCTATTGCGTTGGGCTCGGTTGGGTTTGCTTCAATACTAACCCTAGTGGCCGGAATTGCCTCTAAGGCCGAGAACAGCGGCACGTTGATGGCGGTGCTGAGCTTCCCGATTATCTTACCGACGCTTCTGATGACGATCAAATTAGCAAAGAACGCCTTGGATGGACTGGATCGGAGTGTTAGTATGGATGAAATAAGTACCCTATTAGCGATAGATGCAATCGTCATTGCACTTTCCTATTTGTTGTTCCCCTATTTATGGAGAAGTTGATTGTCGAACTGAAAGTAAATTTAGAATTCTGATTTGAATATAATTATGAAAAATAACTGGTGGAAAATCCTGACGGTGATCCTGCTATTTTACGCGATTTTTCAGGGGTTACTCGGCACGGTACCCCGCCAACCTATATTAAACGAGAGTATTCGTAATCTGTACTTTCACGTTACCATGTGGTTTGCCATGATCACGATGTTGCTGGTTTCAATGGTTTATTCGGTTCGCTACCTGCGTTCAAATCTCCAGGCTGACGACGATAAATCGGCAGAATTTGCCAAGACTGGAATCCTTTTTGGAGTATTAGGCTGCATTACTGGTTCGCTTTGGGCCAATTTTACTTGGGGAGAGCCCTGGCCAAACGATCCGAAGCTGAATAGCGCAGCGGTGGGTATGCTCATTTACTTTGCCTATCTGCTTTTACGTAGCTCTTTTGAAGACGAACAACGCCGGGCTCGTATTTCAGCAGTGTACAACATATTTGCTTTTGCTATATTTTTGCCGTTGATATTTGTATTACCACGCCTTACTGACTCCCTACATCCGGGAAACGGAGGTAATCCGGCGTTTAGTTCGTACGATTTGGACAGTCAAATGCGTTTAGTATTTTATCCGGCGGGTATCGGCTGGATTTTACTCGGAGTCTGGATCAGCAATTTGCGTTACCGGACCAAAGCGATTCAGAGGATCAACAACGAAAGAATGGAAATCGCGGGGTAGCGTTACTCTTCCGATTTTCGCCAAAAAGTATTACCAATCGACATTAAAATAGAACATGAAACGCATAGTGCCCCTTTTTGTATTTCTAAGCTTGTTTTCGATAAACCTCTTCGCTCAACAATCTGTTCAATCAGATGTAGCCATGGCCGACCTAATGCGGGCTGATGGAAAAATTTGGGTAGTTGTAGGGGTTATTGCCCTTGTATTTGCAGGAATTGTTACCTATCTGATTCGTTTGGATAGTAAAATCTCAAAAATAGAGAAAGAACTTAATATCAAGTAGTTATTATGAAAAAGATTCATATTTTCGGCATTACCGTCATCGCCATTGCTATCGGAATCATTGTTTCCACCGCCGGTGACGCTAGTACCTACGTAAACTTTACTCAGGCCGAAGAGCTCGCCATGAGTGGTGATGAAGGCAGTATCCACGTAGTAGGGAAACTTAAAAAAGACGCTTCCGGCCAAATCATGGAAATGGCTTATCAACCCGAACTGGACCCCAATTATTTTGTGTTTACGTTGCTCGACAATGATAGTCGCCAACAAAAAGTGGTGTACCGCAGCCCCAAGCCCCTAGATTTTGATAGATCTGAGCAGGTAGTGGTAATTGGCCGGATGGAGAAAAATCATTTTGAGGCAGAAAAAATTCTTCTCAAATGTCCTTCTAAGTACAACAACGAGAAATTAGAAACAACCGAATACCAAGCCTCCAAATTATGATTCATACTGCTTACGGAAATGCCGGCCACCTGTTTGTGATTATTGCGTTTGTAGCTGCGCTGGTAGCTACCTTCGCATATTTCAAATCCGTACTTTCATCTACCCGACCCGACGAGGTAATCGTTTGGAAAAAGTTTGCCCGAACAGCCTTTTTGATTCACTCAGTGGCGGTCGGGATCGTGGTCTTTTGTCTATACTGGATTATCGGCAACCACTATTTTGAGTACCACTATGCTTGGGATAACTCATCCTTATCCTTACCGACCGAATTTGTAATTTCTAGCTTCTGGCAAGACCAAGAAGGTAGCTTTCTGTTGTGGATTTTCTGGAATGTGGTCCTGGGACTCATTTTGATCTTTACCAATAAATCGTGGGAAGGCCCGGTAATGACCATCTTTGCGCTTGTTCAGGCCTTTTTGGCTTCTATGATATTGGGAGTAGTAATACCCGGTCTGGATCTTAAAGTCGGCTCAACACCCTTCTTGTTACTTCGGGAAGCGATGCCAGAGCTACCCGTCTGGAAAATGAACCCTGATTTCATACCCAAAGACGGAAACGGTCTTAACCCGCTGTTGCAAAACTACTGGATGGTGATTCACCCTCCTACCCTCTTTTTGGGCTTTGCCTCTACGCTTATTCCATTCTCTTTTGCTATGGCCGGCCTCTGGACCCGCAGGATTACCGAATGGATTCGTCCGGCCTTGCCATGGGCATTGCTATCAGCCTTGATTCTTGGGGTAGGTATTCTGATGGGTGCTTACTGGGCCTACGAAACCCTGAACTTTGGCGGCTACTGGAACTGGGACCCCGTTGAGAATACCTCTTTTGTGCCCTGGTTGATCTTAATAGCGTCAATTCACACCATGATTATTGGGCGTAAAAATGCCACGGCTCTCAAAACCTCGTTCATTCTGGCTATTGCCACGTTTGTATTGATCTTGTACTCTACGTTCATGACTCGTAGTGGTATATTGGGAAATGCCTCCGTACACTCCTTTACCGACCTGGGAATGTCAGGCCAGTTACTGATTTACCTTCTGACCTTCCTGCTGGGTTCCATTGGACTACTAATTGCCCGCTGGAAATCATTACCTTCGGATGAAGAAGAGGTATCTACTTACTCGCAGGAATTCTGGATTTTTATCGGAGCTACTTTGCTTTGCCTATCGGGTTTTCAGATTTTGGCTACTACTTCTATTCCGGTCTACAATGCCATTGCCGAGTCCTTTGGTACCGTGCTCAATTTAGCACTACCCACCGACGCCGTGGCCCACTACAACAAGTTTCAGATCTGGTTTTTTGCTTTGATCACGATTTTGACCGGAATTGGTCAATTCTTCTGGTGGAAACGTACTGGTAAGGACAAACTTAATACTTTGTACCCACCGCTGTTGATTACGCTGATTCTGAGCGCGATCTTTATTACCTGGGGTGGGGTGAGTAGTATCTCGTACATAGCATTGCTGACCGCTGCTACGTTTGCCGTGGTAGCCAACGGAACAATCCTTCTTAATATCATCGGGGGAAATTATAAGTTATCTGGGGGTGCCGTCACCCACATTGGGGTAGCCCTGATGTTGATCGGTATCTTGTTCTCTTCCGGCTATACCAACGTTGTTTCTCTGAACAATTCCGGATTGATGATTTCGAGGTCGGAAGAATTTACCAAAGACGATAACAAGGAGAATAAAGAAAACGTAACGCTGTGGCTCAATCGCCCCGAGCAAATGGGCGACTACCTGCTCACCTGGCGCGATGTGATGATAGAGCCAAGGGATATTCCGCAGTATATACCTCAGAAGTGGGTAGATATTGTTGAGAATGATTTTCACGCCGTAGCACTACGCGATATTACCTTGGAAGATAAGACCTACTACAAAGCCGGGGATACGCTGGAAATTTATCCTGAAAACTTCTACTACGAAATAGAATACCGCGAGCCATCGGGCAAGATTTTCACCCTGTACCCAAGGGCTCAGATCAACCCACGGATGGGTCTGATTTCGTCACCGGATATTCAGCGTAAGTACAACAAAGACTTGTACACTTACGTGTCAATGGTTACCAATCCTACGGAGGAAAGCCAATGGAGTGCCACCGAAGAGTTTACGATAGCAATGAAAGACACCTTCTTTGTAAACGACTACGTTGCTATTCTGGACAATGTAGTACGTACTGATAAAGTTGACGGCGTTGCGCTTGGTGCAAACGACGCAGCGGTGAAAGCCGTCATCAGGATACTTGACAAAGAACGTGAGTACGTCATTACTCCTTCATTTGTGATCCGTGATCGTACCGTGGGCCGTAAGGCGGAGGTAAGTGATGAGCTGGGACTGCGTATTCAGTTCAATGAAATCAACCCCCAAACCGGAGAGTTTACCTTTGCGGCCAATACGACCCAACGTGACTTCATTGTAATGAAGGCATTAGAGAAGCCTTTGATCAATGTTCTTTGGTTAGGTACTTTTGTCCTGATTATTGGATTCCTCATGGCAACTTTCCGTCGCTTTCGTGACTTCCTGAAAATGCAGGCGAAGGAGGCTGGTTCAGTACTATCCAAGAAGAAAAGAAAACCATTGCGAGTCTAAAACACTTGTGGCATTAAATAAAACAGGCCGGATGACGTACGTTATTCGGCCTGTTTTAGTACTAGTCAGCCACTAACTCGACCCTATTCCCGTCAGGATCAAGTATCACACTTTCGTAGTATCCATCTCCCGTAGTGCGGGGCTCTCCTACCACTTTATAGCCGTTTGATCGGAGCACATCCGTGAGCTGATCTACGTGATTAGCGGACCCAACCGTGAATGCCAGGTGCGTTAGCCCCAAATTTTCGCTTCCTTCAAGGCCCGCACCTTCTGCTACGGATACCTTTTCCATAATTTCAAGCCGGGCACCGCCCTCAAAGCTCAGGAAATAGGAGGTAAAGCCCTTGGTCTGATTCTCATACTTCTCGTTGGAGGTAGCCCCCAAATAGGTCATATAAAATCCCCTGATTGTTTCAATTTGACGCGTATATAAGGCTATGTGTTCGAGTGTTACCATGAGTAGTTTGTGTATTTTGGTTAAACACAAACTACCCGAAAATACACATCGCTTCGTATACTCCTGTAATTATACCAATTTAGTTATTAAACGCCGTATTAAAAGCGTTCAGATAATGATGGTTTCCAGTAATTGATTTTATGGTTGTAGTATTCATTTCCTTGACCATTTTAGCTAACCATATTTTCAGACTTTCCATGGTTTCA
>JBDNFP010000378.1:0-6794 GCA_041689775.1 Spirosomataceae bacterium | reverse complement strand
CTACCGTAATAAAACCGGTATCTACTCCGGTTTTTGCCACTTGTTCAATCAAATACCTACCTGGATTATCCTGCCCAACGCAAGATACCAAGGCTGTACTATGACCCAGTCGGGCCATATTGGCCGATAAGTTAGCCGGACTTCCTCCTTGTACCCGACGAAAAGACTCCGCCGAGTATAAGTCTTCGGTAAAGTCCATTCCTATCAAATCAACCAGTAATTCACCCGCCGCAACTAAGCCGTATTTTTTTAAAGCCATAGATTTTGAAACAGTCATTTTTTTAAAATAACCTACCTGTAAACATCCCTCTTTGATAAACTTTGCAGGTAGGAGCAGGCTTAAAGCCCCGTCTCAATTTCGCATTTTTTCCTGAATACCTCCAAATCATTCTTTTTCTTTGAAACTGCTCCAGTATATCATCATTCCCACCTACTTTTATACCGGGTAACCCTTAGGTCTGGTATAATCGCATCTTTAAAGGCCAGTTTGTCGTTTGTTTCTCAGGTTAAATGAAGAATTATGATTGATAAAGCATTTGCAATTACCCTCCCTGTGGAAGAATGGATCGAGTTAGCGCCCGAAAACTTCTACAACGCCGTGGATGGCACAAAAATGCAACAACAAACCAGCGTCCGCCTCAAGCACCATAATGACTTCCTTACCATTGCTTTTGAATGTAATGATGACCCCTATTGGCAGCAAAGTACCTACACTGAGCACAACAGCGACCTTTGGAATCAGGAGGTATTCGAACTCTTTATTGCGGAAGGATCAGAAACCCCAACCCGCTACCTGGAAATTGAAATTAACCCTACCAATGCATTATTTGTAGGTCGGGTAGAGAACCCCACCGGAGAGGGCGACGCTGTTGCATTGACAATGATCCCCTACGACGAAGCAGGCATTCGACATCAGATTACGCACACTACCGCCGACTCTTGGCAAGGAGAAATGCACATCCCGCTGGCACTCATTGGTTCTAACCATACCCGCCGCCCAGCTACCTACCGGCTTAATTTCTACCGCATTATTCAGCTTATCCCACAAACGACCCCTGACTGGCAATGCTCAGCCGACAATGCATCATTCCAATGCCTTGGCTCTACCATGAGCGGCAACCCGCCTCGTTTCCATCGTCCCGATAGCTTTGGCACACTTTTATTAAATTAATACAACCGAAAAATGACCTCTTATAAACAACTTTATTACCTAGCTTTCCGTAATTAGTAAGAGAGACTTTTACTTAATTGGAAAATAAAGCTTACTCTCTAATCCAGTTGAGTTTAAATAAATCTTAGTTTGGCAGCAACTGCATCTGACCGAAAAAGTAAATTTACCGCAGTGAGGTCATAAAAGTTAATTAAACTGAATGGGGCGTAATTTCTGGATTTATTTTTTTTCTGTCGTACTGCTTTGCCCTTGTGCGAAACTTTACGCACAACCCCTTCTATCAAATACCGCTGATAGCCTAACGGTATCTGATACTACCACTTCAATTCCATTGACGATTGGGAATATTAGCGTTGAAGGAAACTATCGCACCCGTACTACCATCATTCTACGGGAAATGGCCCTGAAACCAGGCGATTCACTGACCGAGAAAGAGTTACTGAACCGCCTCGAAATTGACCGGCGGAAAATCGTTAACACCAATCTTTTCATTTCGGTCGAGATGCAGCACTTCCCTGACCAGGATGATAACAGTCTCATAAATATTCGGATAGCAGTAAAGGAGCGATGGTACTTTCTCACGCTTCCTGTATTTCAACTCGCCGACCGTAATTTTAATGAATGGTGGTACGATCGAAACAGAGATATCAGAAGAGTTACCTACGGGCTTTACATGAGCTACCGTAACCTCACGGGTCGTGCCGATCAACTAAGACTACTAGCGGAGTTTGGATTTACTCCCAAATACGAAATTTCTTACTCCCTACCCTACATCGATAAAGCCCAGAAAACCGGAGTAAACATAGGGATATCCTACACCACTAACAAGACAATGCCCTTCCGTACCTGGAATGATAAGTTAGATTACTTCAACAGCGAAAACCTGAATCGTGAGCGATTCTATACCTATTTGAATGTTACCCGAAGAAATCAGTTTTACGGGTTCCATTCCCTCGATCTGCGCTGGAACTACCTGGAACTTTCGGATACGATAACAAGGCTAAACCCCAATTATTTAGGAGGCTTTAAAAAATCACAGAACTATTTCCAGCTGACCTATACCTACAATTACGATCGCCGCGATAATGTGCAATACCCGCTTAGAGGCTTCAATTATGGGGTACAGGCCGGTAAACTAGGACTCCTCCCTACTGACAACCTGAACCAAAGCTATGTGTATGGCTGGTACCGTCGATACATTCCGGTAGGTGAACGTTGGTTTTTTAACACCGGAATAAAAGCACGGATTTCGGCTCCAATTCGTCAACCCTACCCACAAACACTCGGCCTCGGGTATCGGCTCAATCTCGTACGAGGTTACGAACTATACGTAATCGACGGACAACACTATGCACTTTGGGAGAACGAATTTAAGTACCGGCTTTTTGATTTCAAGAAAACCATACCCTGGATTCCGATCCGTCAGTTTAACACCATCCCCATTACCGTCTATCTGAATTCCTTTACTGATCTGGGGTACGTACGTAACTACTACCCGGAGTTTAGTAATACCCGCTTGGGCAACCAACTGCTCGTTGGTGCTGGATTAGGATTAGATGTGGTAACTTTTTATAACATTATATTCCGCCTCAACTATACGATTAATGCGCTGGGTGAAAGACGCTTCTTTTTTCAGGTTGGTCGCTCTTTTTAAGGAAACCTTCCTGAAATTCACGTTTAGAATAATTAGTTTTGCGTTTATTTATACAAAATATTCAAACTATGTTTCCATTAAAAGCGGTACGCTATCTGCTTGTGTGCGTGCTCTGTATAGCCGTAGCAAGCTGTACAACCCAAAAAACCGAAGGAGAAGAGACTACACTTCTTTCTGATTCTTCCATAATAAATGGTTCAGTTGCTGACGATATCAACAGCAATCAGATCCAATTACTCAATAAAATCATCGGTTCAACGGACGATGGGGTAATTAGGGGAATCGACTTTGGCGACCCAATTAGTAAAGTCAGATCGAACGAAATATTTGAAATATTTGAGGATTCGACCAATCACTTGGGCTATACCTTCGAAACCGAGCAGTTAGAGACTATTGACGTCCTTTATTATTTTTCTCCCCAAGGTGGTGCAGTTAGTAAGATCACTGTTGACATTTATCTCAACAGTGACACCGCTACCCGGCAATTATGGGAGTCGATTCTCAAACGTTTTGGTATTAAATACGGGGCACCCCAAAAGGAAAGTAATAAGTTGGTCAACTGGAAAAATAGTAATGTAAATGCTACGATAGAAGAAGTATCCGTAGGAAAAGACTATGGACTTAAATTGGTATTTACACCTTCCAATAATGTAGCACTGGCCTCTAAGTAATGAAAAAAACTATCGGACGTATCGTCTCACTATGTATTGTGAGCGTATTATGGGTACTACCCGTTGACGCTAAGCGAAAATCAAAAAAAGAATACCTGATCGCCATCAAAACGGAGTATGGTACTATGCGGATTGTATTATCCGACAAAGCTCCGCTTCACAGAGCAAATTTTATCAAACTGGCTCAAAACAAGCAATACGATGACCTTCTGTTTCACCGTGTCATTGAGTCATTCATGATTCAGGGTGGAGATCCTAACTCACGCAATGCTGAGCAAGGCATTGCGCTAGGAAATGGAAGTGTTGGGTACCGCATTCCCGCGGAATTTCACCCTGACCTTTTTCACAAAAAAGGAGCGGTTGCAGCCGCCCGGGACAACAACCCCGAAAAAGAGTCCAGTGGATGCCAATTTTATATCGTTCAAGGAAAAAAATGGTCAGAATCGGATCTGAAAAAACAGGTCGAACGGTCAAAACAGAGAAACTACACACCACGTACATTGACCGAGGAACAAAAAAAGGTATACCTTGATGAGGGAGGCAGCCCGCACCTAGATGGCAACTATACCGTGTTCGGACAAGTAATTGATGGCTTGGCAATAATTGACTCCATTGCAACCCAACCAAAAGACCAGAATGATCGTCCTTTAAAAGATGTTGTCATGACGGTTTCGGTAGAGAAAACCAAAAAGAAAAAAATTACCAAACAATACGGTTACATCTTTTAGTAACTCAATCTAACAACTCTCTCAGTCCCCCTAAATTATAGCAGTTTTGAACAAAAAACGGATTCTTCTAACCGGCTCCAACGGGCTCCTTGGCCAGAAACTTGTAGAGTTACTCATCAAGCAGCCGGAGGTAACTACCATTGCCACCGCCAGAGGAAAAAATCGCCTTCCCTACACTGATGGGTATGAGTACTACCCCATGGACATTACAAATCCCGAACAGGTAGAAAAGGTTATGAACCTGGTAAAGCCTGACGTAGTGATTCATACGGCCGCCATGACTAACGTAGACCAGTGTGAGTCGGAGAAGGAAGATTGCTGGGCCCAGAATGTGAAAGCGGTGGAATATATGGTGGAAGCCTGCCGCAAGCATGATTCTATTCTGGTACATTTATCAACTGACTTTATCTTTGACGGAGCCGATGGTCCCTACACCGAATCGGCGGAAGCTAACCCGCTGAGCTTCTACGGCTGGAGTAAATACGCCGCCGAGAAGGCGATCATCAATAGTGGCATCAGGTGGTCTATTGCCCGCACCGTACTCGTATACGGTATTGCCCACGATATGAGTCGATCCAATATCATTCTTTGGGTCAAAAAGTCGTTGGAAGATGGGAAGACGATCAAAGTAGTAACCGATCAGTGGCGGAGCCCAACCCTTGCCGAAGATTTGGCCAAAGGGTGTTTTCTGATTGCTAGTCAGGAAGCGGAGGGTATTTTCAATATTTCTGGTAAGGATTTACTAACCCCGAACGAAATGGCACACATGACCGCTAATTTCTTTAAACTGGATGAGTCATTGATTACCGAAGCAGACTCCAGTACCTTTACCCAACCGGCAAAACGCCCGGCCCGGACAGGTTTTATACTCGACAAGCCAAGGAAGGTACTAGGCTACGAACCCCATAGTTTTAAAGAAGGCATTGCCTTGCTTGCCGAGCAAATTCAAGGAAAGTAATTTAAATTCGACGATGAAAGTAATATCCTACATAGTCTTACTGTGTCTAACCCTAGGCTTAGCTAGTTGCCTCCTAGCATGGGACGGTCCGGATTTGACTACTCAATTGGCCAAAGCCTACTATGTTAGTTATACAATCATTTATCCAGATTCCAGTAAACAATCCTTTAATGACTTACCCCCTACTTCATTCGTCAGAATAAAACGCAAAGGGGATATGGATATAAATATTTCAATACAAATAAAAGACACACCTAGTCCCCTCTATGGAGGATTTGATGCAAAAGTCAGGAGTGACGCTGTTTCCCAAGATACTTTGAAGAAATATAATCTCAGAGACCAATACGTAGTTTCCTCAGGCTTAATTGAAAAATTAGGCGTATTATATTTGCACAATGATGGCAAAGTAATCGCCAACATATCTTATTATTCGTCCGATGGCAGTATGATTAATCTAACTCTACATGAATAAATTTAGGTGCAAAGATCTGCTGTTAAATTTCGGTTAAATATTTCGTGCATTATCAGAATGTATTTATTGAATTTTTCGGCGTTTTCTTCGGTTTCTACGCATACCCTTCTCCATTTATCAAGCCCTTTCCTGAAAAAACTGTTTGCTTTATAGCCATGGTTCTTAGTTTCTATTTCTTGTACTTTTTGATGATGATGGACACCTAAGTGAAGACAAAAAACAAAAGCTACTGCAATGACGGCAAACAACATTCTCAGTTTATCTAAGTCTTTTAAATGCGTATTCCCCACATGAAAACCATGCTCTTTCACCGATTGAAATTGGATCGCCGAAGCGAAATACCTCAATACCCCACCTGAATTTATAACCTTTGAAAAGTTTCTTGGGATGATGCGATCCGACGACAATCAAAAAGTCGTCCGTCAACACTTTCATGGCGATATTCAACCTCACGCCATCAACGATAACTTTCTTAAAATAGCGTCCGGTCTGTGTCGCAAGTAACTCTTCTGCCTTGTGGGTTTCGCCGTTCCTAAAAGTAACCGTGTGCGATTTGGGAATCATTATTGAGAAAGGAATACCCTTCTCTAACAGCCAATTATTGCCAATAAACTCCCTATCTCCAACTAACGACAAAATCCTGTCCCCGCCAAAAATATCGATAAATTCCTGTAATAGATCTATCCGCTCGCCTTGATTACTGTTACTTTTTTGTCCAATAAATGAAAAAGTATGGGTATCCCAACCTCTTTGTAACAGACCGTTAAAACCAAAAAATTGATGTTTTGACAACCGAATTTCCAATTAGTACGGTCGATACTTATTCGGAACTTTTTTTGTTCCACAAAGCCCATCAACAAGACGGCAATGGCCCGGAAACTCATTTTGTGATTGGCGAAAAATAACTGGATCCTATGCAAGTTTGACTCAGGACTGACCTTGTGACTGATTTTCAAGGCAAGTTCCGTAAATTAAACATTTCTAATATCTATTACTGAGAACTGATGTTACGCAAGTCTATTGTATATGATAGAAAAAGCGAATTAAATTTGGCAGATGAAAACAGACCTTGATCTATACACGGATTATTTGATCAGTTCCCTGGGGCAAACCAGTGCCACTGGCTTGTCCGCTCTGCTT
>JBDNFP010000377.1:0-5725 GCA_041689775.1 Spirosomataceae bacterium | reverse complement strand
TCAGATTTGAGTGCACCAGATTCACGAAACCAATACTTATTTGTGAGGTGACAAGATGTTTCGCTGGCAAAAAGCGGGGGTTATTGTATTTTAACAAGTGCCCTACCCGACGAATTGTATTTTTAGATGCGTTCAACCTGACCTTCATAGTACAGTTGCGTTTTAGGTAAAAACTTTATGGGCAACCAGGGGCATTTCTCAAAGAGCCATTGTTGGCCATGGCCTGAACGATAGCCGATAGATTTCCTCCCTGGTTTTGAAACTGATTAAATGCCCGATAATCTCATTCGTTATTGAATAAATCTATGAAATTAGCGGTTATAGATGGATTGAGAGGATCACAAACAAAATTAATGGGAATTAAGGTTTCAGGGTCAATCATCAAGTTTCCTTCTCTAGCTTGTCCCAACTGCCTGGCGACAGAAACCGTAAAACTTTGTGCATTCAATACATTGAAAAATGCGTGGCGATAGGCGTTACAAGCATTGTCTTGGCAACCAATAGCTGTGAACCTTGCCATAGCTTCTAAGAAGGCATTGATCGCGTTAATACGGAAAGCGGCTTGATCTGTCCAGGATCTACTGGCTAAAATGGTCCTTTCTGCGGGACTTGTAATGAAAGCATAATGATTTTGCAAATAAGTATCCAAAAGAACAAGAATATCCGGCTTATGGTCATTGGCCACTATATAGTTACGGATCTCGTACGTAAGCCAATAGTTTGAGCGTATCAGCTCAATCTCCTCCCAGGTTAGGTAGATATCTGGTCCGATTCGGTTGGCCAATTCCCAGGCAAACGCATCAGCCGGGTCTAGGTCCATTGGCATTCCATAATCTATCGGGGTGGGGTTGATAGGATCAAACGGGTCCCGAATAACCGGGCCTCCTCCACCTCCTCCCCCACTGGGGTCGGCTACCACCCAGCTCGCATCGTCATCCCAAGGGTTTTCCCGGATGGGCGCACCGTTTGGTATTCCATCATCGCAGGTAGCATCAAAGGTGCCAGTAAGAACCCAGAAGCCACCCGTCTGCGCATCCAGAAATGACGAAGGCAAGCAGGGCTGATTGTGGCTCGGTGTGCAATTATAGCCTCCACTGTTGGCATTGGGGTTTTGAGCCATCAATTGGTAAAACCCGATCTTGCACATATAGGCAGACAGCCTACCGTTAGCAGACTTGGATGTCGGATAAAAGATGTCGGTCACTTTGCCGTTCTTGTAGCGCCATCCTACCTCAAAGCTGTCTCTTTCTTCATTCATCAGCAGTACAGCACCAGAGAATTTATCCCTTTTTACGGGGTTTTTCTTTCGTTGCTCGTCCCGATCGGGTATCACTGTAATGACTGCCGAGCGGTAGTTTCCCTCTTTGTCTTTGGAAACCAGTAACTTTTGCTGTATCTAATGCTCCTTGCGATCGAAATTGGGTAAGGAAAAGTCGTCGCCCTTCTTAGCGAAGTTTTCATCACTGACGATACTAACAGGAAGGCGGTTGTTAAAGAGCAGGGGGACGGACACGATGTTCACGCCGTTGACCAACTTTCCGTTCTGGGCATATTTCCAGAAGGCCATTTCATTAAAATTCTGAGCGGATAGCCGGGCGTTGGAAGAACCCTTGCCCTGGTACCATGCCCTGGCTTCGTCTATAAAAATGGGAGTACTTACAGAGTAGGGTCGGGATTGACCTTACAAGACCACTGCGCTACAACAAGGATAAGAAAAGTGGGTAAAAGGGAAGACCTGCGGATCATACATAGTGATGGATAAAGTGAGCCCAAATACATCAAAACTGGCCCATGTAAGTCAATAAGTATTTATGTGTTTAGTCCAAAATTTGTGAATTTAATTTTTGGATACCATCAGTATAAATTCGATCCAAAAACAAAAATAGCCCGACCATGATAGGCCGGGCTAAGGCAGTACCTGGAAGTAATAGCTATTAATTGCTTCCCATAAACTCCTCCCAACTCCTTAACATTATGTCGGTAGCCCTTGCTTTGGCAAGTTGTTTATTGAGTTGCGACTTGATGATATTTACTTCTTCTTCGGCGTCTTTCAAATCAGTTTTAAGCCCCGTCAATCGGCTCATTTGTGCCTCAGTCGGACGACCGGGAGAGAGCGCTACCTCACTGTATACTCCTGCAATCTGCTCCCGGAGTTCTGGTTCGGCGGTTTCTACGTAGTTATCACCCGTAGTCACTACCAGCTCTTTCTTCATGACATCCAACCGAGAGATTATGGGGTCAATGATTCTTTTGAGCTTTGGGTTTACCACCTTGCGGGCTGATAGGCTATCCCGTAAAGCATCTGCCTGATCCACAACGTAAGCCAGCCGCTCGGTCATGTCGTACAGTTTCATGGTGGTGGTTGCAAGGCCCGATCAGCGTTGGTATAGAGCGAATTCGGGTCAGGAATCAGCTTGATGCTGGTTTCATACGTCTTATTGGCTTTGGTAATCACCACCCGGTATTCTCCGGCGGGTAACTGAGGCGGGATAGAAGCCCCCCCGGCAATGGTTTTGCCTTTGGCTACTTTCGGCATTTTGTACCGAAAACTCCAATCTACAATGTTAATCCCTTTGCTTTTACCCGGTGTCAAATCGCCTACTTTCTTACCTTCCTCGTCAAAAATATCCATTGTCATTTTCCCAAAAGTATGCCGACTTTTGAGGTAGTAGCTAATCTGCGCTACCCGGCTAGGATTATCGCCCCGAAACTCCCCGGCGTCGCCTCCTTCCGTGAATGCGCTTTGCTCACTGATCACGGTGGGTGAAGTGGTAAAGAAATGAACATCTTTGGCAATGATATCATTGGTTATCTGCCGGAGTGGGCTAATATCGTCCAGAATAATGATACCCCGGCCGTGGGTGGCCATCACCAAGTCGTTAGTTTTAGGGTGAAGCGCCAAGTAATGCACCGCCACCGGAGGCATATTATTGGTAAATTGCGACCAATTCTGCCCGCCATCTACCGTTATGTATAGGCCCATCTCGGTACCCAGAAAAAGCAAGTTGGGGTTTTTGCTATCTTCTATGATGTGACGGGCAAACGTTTTTATCTCATCAGTTACCACTGCTTTCCAGCTTTTACCCATATCCGTCGTTTTGAATACGTAGGGCTTCATGTCGTTTTGGGCATGGCCATCAAATACCACGTAGCAGGTGTTCTTATCAAAGCGGCTGGGCTCTACCTGATACGCCCAGGTGTTTTTGGGGAGTCCTTGAATATTCCCCACTACGTTGGTCCAGCTTTTGCCGCCGCTGGTCGTTACCTGCACGTTACCGTCGTCGGTACCTACCCAAATGATGTTCTCGTCGAGCGGAGACTCATTGACACTAAAAATAGTACAGTGGTTTTCGGCCCCTGAATTATCCACCGATAGCCCGCCCGAACTAGACTGATCTTGTTTGGCCGGGTCGTTGGTAGTTAGGTCGGGGGATATCTTAGTCCAGGTTTCACCACGATCGTCGGAGCGGTGCAAAAACTGACTACCTACGTACAGGCGATCGGGCTTATTGGGGCTGAGGTTCAGGGCCGCGTTCCAGTTAAAGCGCAGTTTGGGGTCATTGGCTTCGGGGTAAGGCTTGATCACCTTATATTGCTTCCGATCGGTGTCGTAGCGCCAGATGTTTTCGGCCCCCTGCATTTCGGAATAGACAATATTAGGATCAGTGGGATGCCGGTATACCCGGAAACCATCGCCCGCTCCCACGGAATGCCAATCCCGGTTTTCGATACCACCGGGGCTTTGCGAAGGACCGTACCACGAGCCATTATCCTGTAATCCGCCGTAAATATTGTAGGGTGTAGCGTCGTCAAGGCTCACTTGATAATACTGGGAAAAGGGGCAGGTTCTTGACCATCTCCATCACGCTACCGCCATCCCACGAGCGGTACAAGCCGCCATCCGTTGCCACAAACATGCGGTCGGAGTCTTTGAGGTCAAACCAGATATCGTGAATATCGGAGTGCATCGTACCCAGCGTTTTGAACGTATTGCCTCCATCGCGGCTAATGGCCCCGCTGAGGCCGCCTTTGCAGAGTATGTCGGGATTGCGGGGATCGACCACGATGCGCGAGAAGTAAAACGGACGCAGGGTCAATTCAAAATCACCGTTGGTTCGTTTCCAGCTGGCGCCGGCGTCCTCCGAGCGGTACAGGCCTTTGGTAGCATCCTGCTCCGATTCTATTACCACGTACAGCCGGTCCGGCTGCGACGGGGCAATCGCCAGGGCAATACGCCCAAGCTTACCCGATGGAAAGCCGTTATGAATCTTATTCCAAGTTTTACCCGCATCCGTTGATTTGTACAGCGCCGACTGTGCCCCCCCGACTCAAACGACCAGGCTGTTCGGCGGTGTTCCCACATGGCGGCGTACACAATATCCGGATTCCGTGGATCGAGTGTAACTTCCGAGCAGCCGGTATTTTCGTCTACGTACAAGATTTTCTCCCAGGTTTTACCACCATCGGTCGTTTTGAACAGGCCACGATCAGTACCCGGCCCCCAGAGCGGGCCCATAGCTGCGGCATACACTACGTCGGGGTTCTTGGGATTGATCTGTACCGAAGCAATCCGTTCGGTCTTTTCCAGTCCCATCTTAGTCCAGTTCCCACCTCCGTCGGTCGACTTAAAAATCCCCTCCCCGATGGTCACGCTGTTACGGGTCCAGCACTCGCCGGTACCTACCTAAACAACCTGATCGGGATTGATGGGATCAATGGCAATAGAGCCGATGGATTGGGGATGTTTATCAAAAACCGGCTTAAAAGTCACGCCACCGTCGGTAGTTTTCCAAACCCCGCCACCGGCGGCACCAATGTACAAAACACGGGAATTAGTGGGGTGGCCTTCGATGTCGGAGATACGGCCACTCATGAGCGCAGGCCCAATGTGACGAGCGCTCAGGGAGCCAAATAGCTCATCGCCTTTCAGCGGTATAGGTTCCTGGGCGAAAGTAATCCCAGCCAGCAGCATGGCTACCGGTAATAGTATATTTTTCAGCATGAGTATGGAGGTAAGTGGAATATAGATTGTACTTCGGGTGGTGAGTACTACCCGAAGTACGTTACATGAGCGAAGTTCTTATTGTCCTTCGGGGAAAGCAAAAGCCTTTGAATCTACCTCCACATTCTGGTCGACAGAATCGATTTGGATAGCCTCGCCGGTTTGACCGTTGTATTTAGTCGTAATGGAGAAGGGAAAATACAGGCCGTTTGACTCCTGATAATCACTCATCATGGTCTCAACCGTGGCTCCTTTCATCTGCCCAGTCTTGATCGTAGTTTTCATGGCAATGGGAACGTAATTTTCAACATCAAAGAAGTAGTATAATACGTTCTCCTCGTCTTTTCCCTCCACTTTCACCGGCTTCTTAGTCAGTTTGATTTTAAAGGTCTCGGTACCTTCGATGGTTTCTTTTCCTTCCAGCTGCACGGTGTAGCCTCTCTCTTTATAACCCAGGAAAGGATCGGGAAAATCGCCCGTCTGTGACTTCATGTTAGCACTGGCTTCGGCATCCATTTTCTCCGCTTTCTGAGTCATGAAGTTAGTATTCCAGCCTTCGTTGCCGTCAAAGGCCATCTGAGTAATTTCGGTACTGGGCATTTAATCTATGGTAAACATTAAGGGCTTCATTAACAGGAGGTCCTCCAAGGGGTAGATTTGGTTCACGAGCCCCTGTTTCATAGCCGGGGATACCTTTTTGTACTTGGTTTGAAACCGTTTGGC
>JBDNFP010000376.1:0-27124 GCA_041689775.1 Spirosomataceae bacterium | reverse complement strand
TAGCTTGTAGCTGTTACTTTTTTGTAAATATTTGATATAGAGAACATTAGAAAGTAATTTGACTAAATTAATAATACAAACTAATTATGCATTAGTACTTAGTAGTATTTCGCTTGCACCAAACGTTGAAATTTGCTCTCAAATTCGCTTACACTTTATTAAAAAACCCCGAAATCAGGACGATTTCGGGGTTTTTGTAGAGAGGAAGAGATTCGAACTCTCGATACCGTTACCAATATACACGCTTTCCAGGCGAGCCCCTTCAACCACTCGGGCACCTCTCTATTTATAAGGGTGCAAATATAGGTCAAAGAAATGGTTATTCAAATCAAATACTCATTTCACCTCGTAGGGGTGTAACCAATAATTGCTTGCACTCTTGAAGGTCAGGGGTTTGTCCGAAAACAAACATCATTTTTGTGATCGCCGCTTCGGCCGTGCTATCCGAACCACTGAGAACTCCCACTTGTTGCAAAAATTTACTAGTTTGGTATTGTCCCTGAGAAACCCGCCCCCCATCGCATTGGGAGACGTTAAAAATGAGGACATTACGTTGAATGGCGGACCGTATTTCTTCCAAAAACCAAGGAGAGGTTGGAGCGTTGCCCGCCCCAAAGGTTTCTAATATCACCCCTTTTAGCCCTTTGATATTCAATACAGCACGCACTACTTCTTTTGTAATACCTGGAAATAACTTCAAGAAAGTAACGTGAGGGTCAAGGCCATTGTGTACAATGAGTTCACTTTGTGCTTTGTGGGGGCTAATATAGGGCATATTGTACTCTATCCTAACCCCGGCTTTGGCCAGAATAGGGTAGTTTTCGGAATGAAAAGCATTAAAATCAGAGCTTTCTTTTTTTTTAGCCCGATTACCCCTCAATAATACCGAGTTAAAATAGATGCATACTTCATTGATAATCGGCCTTTTATCGTCGTCCACGGCGGCGGCTATTTCCAGCGCAGTAATGAAGTTTTCCCGGGCATCGGATCGGGCAATACCAATGGGGAGCTGTGCACCCGTCAAAATTACCGGCTTATTTAATCCTTCCAGTAAAAAGCTGAGGGCAGACGCTGAGTAAGCCATTGTGTCAGTACCATGTAGAATCACAAAACTATCGTACTCATGGTATTTCTTTTTGATAATACCGGCAATTTCTATCCACAACTCAGGCGACATATTGGAGGAGTCGATCGGCTCATAGAGGGTTACGAACGTAATCTCAAAATCAAGCCGCCGGATCTCCGGAACGCGCTCGATGATTTGCTCAAATTCAAAGGGTACTAATTGCTTGCCCTTAGTTTCGTAGACCATTCCGAGTGTACCGCCCGTGTAAATGACCAAAACGGATGCCCGGGGTGGCTCCGGCGAAATGGGGTTAATCCTGACTGTTTTATAGGACATGCGTAGCTGTGAACTTGTAGGCGTTAGCTTTTGTGAAATATTGATTTTCAATTGACCACAGGATGATTTGTCGTAGCTGGTAATTTCAAGATTTTTCTCGGTGCCACGAAGGGTTAATTCCCCAATCAGGTTAGGAAAAGCATCATGAATGGGTTTGTTGCACCATGGAAAGGGCATTTTGGGTGGTTATCTCAATAATTTCTTCTTTGGTACGGTGCATGAGATCGCCTACCCGTTGGGCCACCAAGTCGAGGTAGGTAGGTTCGTTACGTTTGCCACGAAAAGGTACCGGGGCGAGGTACGGACTATCCGTTTCGAGTACTAGATGCTTAGGGTCGATGTGCGGTAACACCTTGTCAAGACCACCGTTTTTGAAGGTAGCTACCCCGCCAATCCCCAATTTAAACCCTAAGTCAATGGCAACTTTGGCATCTTCTAAGGTACCCACAAAGCAATGGAAGATACCCGTGAGTCCCGGATTAGCCATTTTCTCGATTAATGCCACGGTTTCCCAAAAGGCATTCCGACTGTGGATATCAATCCAAAGGTTATGTTTTAAGGCTAGTTCGCATTGAATGATGAAGGCAGCCTCTTGCTGAATCTGAAATGTTTTATCCCAATGTAGGTCCAAGCCAATTTCGCCAACGGCCAGGAAAGGGTATTTATTTAACCATTCCTCCACTAGTTGCAATTCTTTTTCGAAGTCCTCTTTCACATAGCAGGGGTGAAGCCCCATCATGGGCAAGCATTTGCTTGGATACGCATTGGCAAGCTCCATCATACCGGGTATGGTGGTATGGTCGCAGTTGGGCATCCATATTTGCTCAATTCCTAGCTCCCAGGCCCGGGCGAGCATAGCTTCCCGGTCGTCCTTAAATTGGTCGTCGTATATGTGGGCGTGTGTTTCGATCATTGCTTTAAGAAGTATAGGTTCTTCCTTTCCAGATAGTAGGCGTAGGAAGCAGGTAGTTAATCAACATTACAGTATTATTGAAATTGAAGTAAAACCAAAAGAATGGCAGGTACTTCACTAAATCAGTTTGTCTGAGAATCCTTGCCCCGGTAAAGCTTATTCCTGTTACGAGTACATAGTGCATTAATGCCACGTACCCGGCCGCCGTCGGATTCCATTGGTACAGTATGAATAGGAGAGGCAGGAATAAAGCGGAAATGAAAAATGAAAGTTTAATGGGTAACGGGGCACTCATTGCTCCTTGTACCCAACGCTTCCTTTGGGTCAGGAGTTCGCTGAGGGATTTTATGGGTATCGAAACAGAAGTTATTTCTTTCTGAAAACCTTGCGCAAAACCGTAGCCTTTTTCAATAACGGCGATGTATAGGGCATAATCTTCGACGATTGAAAAACCTATGCCTTCATATCCGCCTATTTTTACATAGGCTTCCCGGCTGACCGCCATGTTGTTGCCCATACCGGTAAAGGGGACATCCCAAAGGGAAAAGAATCGCATGGCGGACAGGGATAAAATCCATTCCAGAGACTGCATACCGGCAAAAAAACCCGTTTCGGTCATGCGGGTTATCCCCACGACTACCCCCAGATCCTTTTTGAACAGCGGGATCATGTACTTTAACCAGCTCGGGGCAACGGCGATGTCAGCGTCGCAAAAAAATAAATAATCACTGGTAGATTTTCTGGCTAGCTGGGCCAAAACATTGGCTTTTCCCTGTAAACCAGGTACATTATCTAGAATAGTATAGGAACTAAAATGAGATTTGTCCGCAACGAAACTATCAATGATTTCACCGGTCTGATCTTCCGAATGATCATCGCCGATCAGTATTTCTAGTTTTGAAATTGGATATTGAATCGTATGTAGGGCCTCTAAGCAACGGAGTATTGTGGCCTGCTCATTTCTTGCTGCTACCAGAATACTTATGGTCGGGAATGTACTTTCTTCTGAAATCATATTCTATCCGCCGGAATTGCTAAAAACTGATAGCCAAGATTGGAAAAATGAGCCAGTACTCTTGGCAACGCGTAAGCCATATTTTTTTCTGCTTTAATACTATCATGAAAAAGTAGTATGGACCCCGCTTTAGAATATTGGATGGTCTTCCGTAAACAGGTTTCGGGAGTAATATCCTTGGAGAAATCCCCGCTCAATACATCCCACATCACAATCTTCCGCTTTTGCTCCAAAAGCGGTTTGGCTTGTTTCCTTTTGATTCTACCGTAGGGTGGACGAAAAAGCTGCGTTTCAAAACCTAGTTGATCAGTACACAGTTGAATATTTTCGTGGTAGGTTTCTACCGATGTTCTCCACCCATTCAGGTGGTTGAAGGTGTGGTTTCCGATGGAATGTCCATAGTTAACTACTTCCTTAAAAATGTCAGGATGTTTCCTGACATTATCACCGATGCAAAAAAAAGTGGCTTTGGCCTGAAAGTCGTGCAAGGTTTCAAGAATAAACTCGGTAACGCCAGGAATGGGGCCGTCATCAAAGGTCAGGTACAGGTTCTTTCCTTCCGCTGGCATGTGCCAAAGGAAGTTCGGATAAAGCGCTTTCAGCCAAAATGGAGAATAATGGAGAAACATTGCTGATTTTGAATTACTAGTTGAGGACTGAATCAAGAGAGCAAATATACAGAACCCATCCGTAACCTATATGGTTGGGTTTACATCCAGTTTTGTCCTCGATATTGCCTATTGTAGTCGACGATCTTTCCAGAGGTAGGTTGGTTTTTGTGCCACTAGCCCGAACAACGTCACATAGAATGGGTAAAGGATTTGTACCAGAGGGATAAACGGGATGGAGGTTAGTTTTTTAAGAAAAGAAAGGACGCCACCGATAAATAGCCATTCGGGTACCCACTTTAAAATAAATAGTACCCCAACTAGTTTCCAGGAAAGGATACCCAATAACCCCAGTAATGGCAGGATTACTAAGGATGCATTGCAGCTAAATACGTAGATAGCCAAGGCAATGGTGAGTGGATTATTATAGTGTTTCCATTTACTCGCCCATCTTTTTCTTTGGCCGTAAAAGCCTGACCAGTTTTTATGAGCGACGGTTTGCACAATGGCTTGCGGGCTTTTGAGAAAGTACAGATCTTTTGGGTATTTGGTCGCTATTTTATGCATCAGGAATTCATCATCGCCGGAGGCTATGTGTTCATTCCCTTTAAAACCCTCAACTTCCTCAAAAATAGATTTTTGGTAGGCAAGATTTGCGCCATTACACATGGAGGCTACCCCCATGGCCATTGAACTAGCCCCACTACCAATCAGGCTAGAAAATTCGACCGTTTGCAGGTAGTCTGTCAATAATTTTTCTCTCTGGAACGTAACGGGACCGCTGATTAATTTCGCTCCGGTCTTTTCGTACATAGCCACTACACTAGCTACCCAATCAGGACCTACCCGACAATCGCCATCCGTTGTTAGAATCAAGCTGCCGCTTGCTCTCATGATTGCGGTGTTGATAGCTCTTTTTTTTGGAGAGATGGGCTTTTCGATTAGCGGTAACTGTATCAGTGAGATCGACTTATTGGTTGTAGCTATGATTGAATTTACGACATCAACGGTAGAGTCAGTGGAGCTGTCGTCTACCACAATCACCTCCAATAAGGTTTCTGGGTAGGATTGGGCTAGTAGGTCTTGAAGTAAAAACGCAATCCCGGTGGCTTCATTTCTGACGGGTATTATCACCGAAACCGCGGTAGAAGGGGATGAGTCAAGCGGGGGTGATACAGGTACTTTATGCCAATAGTAGGTTAGGAGCAAAGTGAAAAACGCGTAGCTACCTATCAGAAGGAGAAAGAAAAACTCAACACTAACTAGCATATTTTGAACTCCATTTATATTTCCAGACCAGATAAATACCAATGAGTATGGGTCCAAGTACATTGATTAGCCAAATCAGAAAAGTAACGGTAATGATTTTTTCGTCGGTGGGGTTGTAGGATTCAAAAACAAAAAGTGCCGTTAGCTGCCTCACCCCAAGGTCGCCGATTACATTAATGGCCGGTAGAATGGTCTTTACCAAGAAAATTAATCCAACACCACCAAATAGAGCAGTAACAGGAATGGGTAAGTCAAAAAGGGTTAGGGCTAATACGAATTGGATAAGGAAGACCACATAACGTGCGCTTCCAATGGCGAGCGCCACCGCTAATTCTCGGTTGGTATAGGTACTTATTACCGAGAGATACCCTTTTATCCGCAGTACCCACGGTATAGTTGTTGACCAATTCAACAGTCGTGAACGGAATACCCCAAGTACCAATCCAATCGTAAGGATTAGAATAAGAAGGCCATGTATACTCAATTTAGCGCTGCTAGATAATGGAAGGGTAGCAGAAAACAGTAGCCAGCTTATGGAACCTCCTGTAATTGAAACGTAAAATTGGATACCGTTGGAAACAATAGCGGCGCCCAAGGTATCTAGTCTTTTTTCAGAACGTAAGGAGGTTACCCTTCCGATGGTATCACCGAGCTGGGCCGGAAGGGCTACCCCCACGGCCAAACCGGAGAGAGTACTTCGGAATGCCTCCCAATAGGTGATATCTATCGCTTTTTGGGCTAGGTATTTCCATTTCAAACTCTCCAACATCCAATTGAGGGGCATTAAAAAGATAATTAGAAAGAGGGTAGGGAGGTTTTGGTAGGTGAAAAGTTCTAACGCTACGTTCCCGAGTTGCCTAATTTCATTCTTACTGTTTTCGAAGGTACGGTACACATAGCTAAGTACCAGCACGGTAAGGACCCATTTTGCCCACCACCAAAACTTAGATTTTGAGGTTTGTACTTTTGGTGAAGTGAGTTGTTTATCTTGCAGCATGACAAGCGCAATACAGCCTATTATTGGCGAAAAAGTTATAATTGGGGTAGATCCTGGTACTCAGGTAATGGGGTATGGTGTTATAAAAATTGTTAATCAGCAAATCCAGCTGATTCAGTACGGAGTAATAAAGCTTAGCAAATATAGTAGTCATCAATTGAAGTTGAAGAAAATATTTGAACGCATTACCCAGCTGATTGAAGAATACCTACCGGATGAAATGGCCATTGAAGACCTGTTTTATGGGAAGAATGCCCAATCAATGCTGAAACTTGGAAGAGCTCAAGGCGTAGCCATGGCCGCCGCCTTGGCCCGTGACATCCCCATTGTTGAATACTCCCCCAAGAAAATAAAGCAGTCGGTTACCGGTAATGGTAATGCCACCAAAGAACAAGTTGCCTACATGCTGGAAAATATCTTAAAAATGGAATTGGACCGGGAGTACATGGACGCTACCGACGGTATTGCCATTGCTATTTGCCACCATTACCACGCCAATTCGCCGGCTTCGAGTGCAACGAGCACTTCCAAGAAAAACAAGAAAGGGGGCTGGGGAGCTTTCCTTTCTGAAAACCCTGACCGACTCAAATAGCTTCTAGGGTAATTGAGCAAGGGCTTCCTTCACGGTATGCACCGGCATTTGACAAGCTTTATTGAAACAAACATAAATGGTTGTTTGGGTATCGATTGCGTCTCGGTCGGCTAATAAAGGTAAGTTTGAGCTAGTTTCGGTTCCGGTTACCACCTTGCTGGGAATAAAGAAACGATCTAAGTCTTTCCTGAATTCATCACTTTGGGGCCCTACGATGGCAATTTCGGCCGTTGGAGCAACCCGTTGAGCGTAAAAGGCCGCCCAATTTGTTGCCACCTGAATGTCCGTTCCCAGGATTCGATCGATCTTATGGAGCATTGCATCGGCTTTATCCTGAAAATCCAGCCGATCCAATAAAAGACCAGCCTGATAGAGTGTGGATGCCATGATTGAGTTAGAGCTCGGAATTACGTTATCCATCAACTCCTTCTTTCGGGCTATTAAAGACTCTGCTTCACTGTGCGTAAAGTAGAAAAACCCGTCTTCCTCATCGTAGTAGGACTGAATAGTTTCATCCAATAGTTTTTCGGTAAGGAATAACCAGGATTCGTCAAACGTAATTTGGTAAAGACCTAATAGACCTTCACAAATCGCCGCGTAATCTTCTAAAAAGCCTAGTATGGTCGTTTTTCCGTCTTTATAGCTATGCCAAAGTACTTTATCTTTAATAAATTCATTTCTGATAAACTCGCCGAGCCTGATCGCTGTATCTCTGATTGATTCATCTCCCAAAGCCCGATAGGCATCCGTTAATCCTTTTAAAAGAAGTCCGTTCCAGGAAGATAAGATTTTGTCGTCGAGCCCCGGTCTGATCCGCGATTCTCTCTTTTTGGCAAGTTTTTCAAGTGCGGTTGTGTAGCGTTCAGAAAAGTTGTCTAAATCAATTCCTTTTGCCTTGGCCGCAATGCTAGCATCCTGGGTTAGGTGGAGGTGATTAAGTCCGTGTTCCCAATTGCCTTCTTCACTGAACCCATGCAGTTTGGTAAACCAATCGAAATCCTCACCTAAAGCTTCTTTTAGTTCAGAATATGTCCAAACGTAAAACTTCCCTTCTACCCCTTCGCTATCGGCATCGAGGGCAGAATAAAACCCACCTTCCTCATGTTGCATTTCTCTACTTAACCATTCAATGGACTGCCTGATTCTATCTGCGTAAAGAGGATTTTTGGTCAATGCATACGCTTCTGAGTAAAGGCTTATTAATTGGGCATTGTCGTACAGCATTTTTTCAAAATGAGGAATAAACCATTCCTGATCCACCGAATACCGGGCCCATCCACCGCCCACGTGATCGTAAATCCCCCCAAGTGCCATGCGGTTTAGCGTCAGTTCTACTTGGGCTAGTGCCTCAGGGTTTTGGGTTATGTCGTAGTAGCGGAGTAAGAATTTATAAATGGACGGCATCGGGAACTTCGGCGCCCGGTCGGTACCACCATCCACCAAGTCAAACTGGACTTTTAAGCGCTCAAACATGGCATCTAGAGCCTCCTCCGAAAAGGGTGAGGTGGAGGCTTGCAGTCCGTATTTTTCTACCTCTTTCATTTGCAGACTATCGGCAAAACCTTCCGCTGACTTGGTTAATTCATCGTGATGATTCCGGAATGCATTGTCAATACTACGTACTAATTGTACCCAATTTGGGGCTGGTAGGTAGGTGACACCGTAAAAAGGCTTGGCATTGGGTAGTAAGAAAACATTCAGGGGCCACCCGCCGCGGATACCCATCAAATGAACGGCATCCATGTAGATAGCATCAATATCGGGGCGTTCCTCCCGGTCAATTTTGATACACACTAAGTGTTCGTTCATGATGGCGGCCACAGAATCCTTCTCGAAACATTCCCTTTCCATCACATGGCACCAATGACAAGCGGAATAGCCGATACTTACCAAAATAGGCTTATTCTCATTTCTGGCTTTTTGAAGTGCTTCTTCTCCCCAAGGGTACCAGTCCACCGGGTTATTTGCGTGTTGAAGGAGGTAGGGGCTGGTTTCCTTACTTAGTCGATTCATGGGTAGTGGGTTTAATCAATCAGGAGGGTCCGCGTGATGGAGTTGGTCTCCGTACTGAGCTTTACTATATAAGTGCCCCGGATTAGATTGGGGAGGTCAAACTGATAACGTATTTGTCCGGGTAATGCGCTTACAGTACTTGACCTAAGTGAAACACCCTTCAAGTCGAATAATTCAAAAAGCACTGTTTCGGAGTTATCATTTCTTATTAAATCAATGTAAACCGAGTTTTTTGTAGGGTTAGGGAATACAACGGCTGCGTGCAGGGAAGAATCAAGGGATGTTATGATATCGGAGAGGTCAAACTTACACAGGAAAACTTCCCTTCCGGTTAATTCAATGGTTCTACTCCAATTTTTGTACACTACCCTAATTTGTGTTTTGCTCGTTTCAGTTGCGTAGGTATTCTGAGCCGCGATTACAATTTTTCCATCCTTAACTACTCCCCGCCAAATAGGATTTCGTTGTACCATATGGTCTCGGGCTGACTGAGGAATGACTAACTCATGGTCGCCTTCAAACATATCCGAAAACCGGGATAGCCTGTACAAGCCATGTATGAAGTGTTCATAGGTAGCATAGTTTTGTTGCTCATTATTCTCAAAAAAGTTGTTTTCCCAAAGCCAAAGCCCTTTTGCTCCGGAGAAAAAAGGGAATATTGCCGTAGCTTCCGCCATGAATTTCGGTATCAATGACATCTCTGGAACGAAACTATTATGGTACCTTAGCCATACAAAAGGAATAACACCTTTATCACTCCACGCACGGTTAGCTTCAATCTGGAACAATAAATAAGATAGGTAATCCTTGCCCAGTGGGTTTTCGTAGGGATAAAAGTAGTAAGCCGACGGCGTAAGGATATCCACTTGGTTGTCAAAAGAGCCCCCAATTTTACCTTGCTCGTCTTGTAAAAGGTAGTGGGTTCGGTCGGTATTGGTGGTCCAGTCCTGCCAGGAATTAGAAGGGACATTAAGCCAGGTACCCCGAACCGGAACATCGCTATAGCTCGTCAGGGCCGTAGTGGCAGGCAAGCCCAAACTACGTATATACTTGACGGGCTCAGTATACCACCATTTAATATCTTTCTTGTAGGTAAGCAAAAATTGGCCATCCACCAGACTGCGGTAACCTTGCGGTATTCGATAGTCTCGTTTGAGGGCCAGAATATCCCGGTCTAATTCCTGAATTCGCTCAATATCCATGCAGATGATGTCCGCCAATGGGTATTTCAATGGTCTTGAATCTTCAAATATGTTGGCAAGTCCCTTTAAATACATATCCCAATAGTTGTAGTAGGCTAGGGTATCATTCCCCCAAGGACTTTCTAGGCCAAGTATGGACCAAGGCTGATTCCCGCTCATCGTGGCTACACTATTCCATAGTAGAGCTCTATTCTTTACCGGAAGGCTGGTAGCCTCGGGTCCGCTGAAATGAGCCAAGTGACTAAAACCATGTTTCAAAGGTTGTGATTCGGCATCATTAAAGCGTGGGCCGTTGTATATTATCTTAAACGGAAGTGAAAATTCAGGGAATTTCTTCCACTCAATACTGTTATTACCCGTAACAGGACTAAGAGTAAAGTCAGGCTCACAGCCCTGAGCTATTGCGTAATTATTGCTGATAATCAGCAGTATAAACAGTGTAGATTTCTTGAAAAAAGAAAATAAACGTATAAAATCAGGCATTATTTGTAGTGACTATTTCGTTAACTTTGCAAATAACAATACCATATCTGGTAATCCCTAATTCAAATCATATAATACATGACTCGTTTACGTAACCTGTTATTTCTGCTAATTGTTGGTTTAATTGCATCCTCCTGCCAGGATAAAGAAAATCCTGGTCCAAAAACTCCACAGGTTAAATTAGAGATTTTGATTAAAAACGCGTGGCGTTTGAAAGATGTGACTGATGCCAGTGGGAAGTCTATTCCTCAGAATCAGCTTTCCTTTGAGACCATGGCGATTTATCTGTTCGATATTCAGTTTTTTGATAACAACGTAACGAAGGCGATCGATCGTGTGTCAAAGCAAGTGGTGAATGGTGGAACCTGGTACTTGATTGAAGATGAACAGAAGCTAGATATTGAAGTGAGTCAATTTAAAGGAAGATTTATTCTAAAAGAACTGACGAACGCAAAAATGGTACTTACTAATAATGTGCCTGTTAATGGTGTAAGTAAGGAAGCTAACCTTGTTTTTGAAGCCGTTATCCAATAATTAGAGTCCTGGTCTTCCAGATAGTGAGTTGTCCTTTTAATGGTCCTACCAAAAGAACCCGTGAATCACCTTCGCGGGTTCTTTTGATTATAAAAAAGTCGATATTTTGTGATTTTAGGTAGAATTGTAGTATTTGCGGGACTTTTTCAAATTAATTCTATTTAAGAAAAACTATGCAAAATAAAATCTTTACGATGGCACTAGGAACCCTTATTACTGGTTCTGCTGCGTTTTCAGGTTTTGCTCAGGAGGTACCTACGCTTCCTAAAATGACTCCCGCTATGACAGAGTTTTGGGAGCCAGAAGTAAAAGTAGTGGAGGTGCCTGTGGCCGCTGCTCCCTCGGATGCTATCGTATTATTTGATGGTAAAAATCTTGACCAATGGGTTTCTGTTAAAGATCCTTCTAAACCGGCTGGTTGGAGAGTAGCTAACGGTATTTTTACCGTAAAAAAAGGAACGGGGAATATTCAAACCAAAGAATCGTTCCTCGATTACCAACTTCATATAGAGTGGAAAGTTCCGGTTACCATCGAAGGTAAAGGCCAAGGTAGAGGCAATAGTGGTTTGTTCCTGGCGTCGATTGGGCCAGGAGATGATGGGTACGAATTGCAAATTCTAGATTCTTACCAAAACCGGACTTACGCAAACGGTCAGGCCGGTAGTATTTATAAGCAGTTCCCTCCGTTGAAAAACGTAACGCGCAAGCCGGGCGAGTGGAATGTTTACGATGTGATATTTATTGGCCCGAGGTTCAAAGAGGACGGTTCGCTGTTCTCATCAGCTCGCGTCACAGTGCTACACAACGGGGTGTTGGTCCAAAATAATACCGAACTACGGGGACCCACTCAGTACATTGGTTTACCTTCTTACAACAAAACTCACGGGAAAGTGCCCATAAAGCTACAAGATCATGGTGACCCTAGTGAAGCCATAAGTTTTAAGAATATTTGGATACGCCAACTCTGATAGCTTCATTTTTGGACACCCATGATAGAAAGTAATTCTTTCATTGTGGGTGTCTTTTTGATTCTCCTTACTTTTCGATTCAGACGATACAATGAAGAAAAACGATTCCCGTACTATTAATGCCTGGTGTATGTACGACTGGGCCAATTCAGTACATGCTCTGGTCATCGTTTCCAGTATTTTTCCGGTTTACTTTAGCGCTACTGCCCTGAGCGAAAACGGGAGTGATATCATTTCGTTTTTGGGCGTTACCATTAAGAATTCCGTCCTTTTTTCTTACACTGTATCATTTTCTTTTCTTGTGGTAGTAGCACTTATCCCCTTTTGTACGGCTATCGCAGATTACACCGGGAAGAAAAAAGTATTCATGAAGGTATTTTGTTACTCGGGCGCTTTTTGTTGTGCGCTGTTATTTTTCTTCACCCGGGATACGATTACCTTCTCGGTTTTTGCCTTCATGTTTAGCCTCATTGGTTGGAGTGGAAGTATCGTTTTCTATAATTCATTCTTACCCGAGATTGCCACAGAAGAAAACTTTGATCGGTTTAGTGCACGTGGTTTTTCGTTAGGTTACCTTGGCAGTGTTATCCTCTTGGTATTTAACCTAACCATGGTACTATTCCCCGAGAAATACGGAATAACGGATAAATCGCTGCCCGCTCGTATTTCATTTCTGACGGTTGGAGTTTGGTGGGTTCTGTTTGCCCAGATTCCTTTTAAATATCTTCCTGATAATACCTATGGTAAAAAGCCGGAGGGCAATTGGCTCTTTAACGGATTCAAGGAACTCCAAAAGGTTTTTGGTGAAATGAAATCACAGGTTCATCTACCAAAGTATTTAATGGCCTTCTTTATCTTCAATATGGGGGTTCAGACGGTTATGTACGTAGCAACTATTTTTGGGGCTAACGAGCTTAAATTACCTTCACAAAGCCTCATTATTACGGTGCTTCTGATTCAAATCGTGGGAATAGTTGGTTCATACACCTTTTCTTATTTATCCTCACAGTTGGGCAATATATATGCTTTAATGATTGGGGTAGGTATCTGGATCGGCATCTGTGCGGGAGCTTACTTCATTACCCTTGAAAAGGAATTTTACATTTTAGCCGCCGTAGTAGGGATGGTTATGGGGGGAGTTCAGTCACTTTCGAGAGCTACATATTCAAAATTAATCCCCGACGACACAAAAGATACAGCATCCTATTTTAGTTTTTATGATGTCACAGAAAAGTCATCGGTAGTGATAGGAACATTGGTTTATGGTCTGGTAGAGCAACTTACGGGTAGTATGCGCAATAGTGTGCTTGCGTTAATGCTTATTTTTATTGTCGGCCTTATACTATTGTCCCGAATCCCTTCGCTAAAAGTGTACCGCTATCGGTTGGACGGTTCAGAAAATTAGTATAAATTTGGACTTCCGGAGGATGTTAGCTCAGTTGGTTCAGAGCGCCGCCTTGACAGGGCGGAGGTCAGCGGTTCGAGCCCGCTACGTCCTACATTTTTAAAAAATAGCCTGCAAATCAATGATTTACAGGCTATTTTTTTGTGGGAGTATCGAAGCGTTTCCTTTTGGTGGGCTATTTTCCTGCCTAAGAAGAGTATTAACTTTATCAAGCCATACATACTGTCCGGCACACGACCAATGTGAATCACCAAGTAGGTAAACGGTTGCCTTCATTTGTGTAAAGTCCTGAAACAGATCAATCACCGGTACCGAAAGATCCGGGTGCTGATAAATTTTTTCAATCAGGTTATTATACTTCCCGTGCTCGGGCATTAGTATACTGGCTTTATTTGGAATGATAGAAAGCCAAACCTGATCAAATCCTAATGATTGTAAGTAGGATTTATTTTGATCCATTACGCTGATAATGGTATTTAATTCGGGGTCTTTGATGACTGAAAAGGACGATTTATTGTAGTTAGTATCAGTATCTTCAACATAAACAATGGTTGCTCCACCGTCAGAAACGGTAACTTTGGGGTCAGTTCGATCGAAAAACTTAAAATTAATCCAGCTTTTTAATTCTTTAATTTTCAGGATTAGGTCAAATTGAAAAAGTATAGTAATTAACCTATCCTCGACCGGAGCGGAGGCAAACAGATTATCAACCTGACGTACCAATCGGGTATCCTGTGGGATCGTTACTAAGGTAACAGAATCAGGAGTAATCAGAGAAATGGGTGATTCAAAATGTTCCCGTGCGTTCCTTTCTACTGATTCTAGTAGTATTATATTAGTGTAGCTAGAATCTAATTTAAGGTGGAGACTAGTGCCCCAATGAACATATTGGTAATACTCTACATCAAAATCTTGGACTCCAATTCTTTGGGGCTCAGTAAAGCTATCCCCAATAATATAAAGAGCTATTTTTTTGTCATCATTCGCCGATTTAATAACGGGGAATGGACCACACGGTTTTTTGGGATCTTTGAATTTTTCAAGGTTAGACAATCGGTAAAGATCGCCGTAACGGTAGTCGTCCGGAATTAACGTTGAAGTATACAAGTAGCTTAAGACATCGCTGCTACACCCGGCAACCCAAAGTAACCCAACCAGAAGGAGTACACCATATCGTGCAATTTTCATTATTAACGTAGTTTGATAGTCCAGCACTGGTAATTCACGCCAGTCTTCCCAAATATAAATAGTTTGTTATAGCTCGCCTGATAGGTAAGCTGAACTGGTAAGTCGGAGGGAATTGGTTTATCCCCAAGTTGTTTGCCTTTGGTGTCAAATAAAGAGGTGTAGTCTCCGGACTTAATGGAGATTATCCGATTATCTGAACCGAAATAATGGTAGTTCAGTTGAGCATTTGACGAAACGTTTGTAAGTTCAAATAATTCATTCCCTGTCTTATCTAACAGGGCTACCTTAGAATCGGATGATCTGACGAGCAACCAATCGCGGGTATTTTGATCGAATACCGTTTTGAAACGGGTAGAAGTTTCAGGGCGAAGTAATTGTTTTCTACTCTGAATTGTTCCACTAATACTAGCGGTGATTAATTCACCCATTTCGCTAACGCCTATTATTTCGGGTTGTCCGGTTGTCGCATTTTGTGACCATGCGAATGCCCCCGCTACCCGGTTTTTAGTTTCAATCGGGTAACTATTCCTGACTGTACCGTCTTCTTTCATTAAGTATATTTGGCCATCTTCGAGAGTAATTAAGGTAGAGCGGCTGCCTAGTTGATTGAGCGACAAAACAGGTGAAAGGACATTATTGAAACTCTTGAATTGGTTCACTTTTCGGAGTTGACTACCTGCCTTTTCCCACAAAAATACATTATCGGCCTCATCAATAATGGCAAAGCGGCTAGCCCCTTCTGTGGTACCATCAATTCTATTGATGGCTCTGATCGACTTACCCGATGGGGTTTTGACCGTAAAGGAGGTAACTACACCCCTCTGATCCTCATCGAGTGCATATAGGCTTGTGTGGGTTGAGAGTATTAATTGCTGGCGTCCAATATTAAGGAAATCCTCCTGTATAGGGGGGAGGATTATGGCCCCATCAAGGGAGGTCAGGTACAAAAACTTCCTGAAATTTGAAGTAGATTTAAATAAACCATTATTTGGACCCATTACCAGTACTTTGCCACTGCCTGTACTAGGATTTTTATCTAGTGCGATTAGGTTACTTTCACCCTCAGTCCACTTTATTTCATTAAGTAAGAATGTACGGTTGAGTACCTTCTCGGATGTTAGCCTTTGTTTCGGGATAAACGAAAGGCGGGTAATGGCACTTTTATTCTTCAACAGAGATTCATATTGAATACTCTCTATTTCTGGACTATATATGCCATTGTACCAGCTGGGTTCAGAATTGTTTTTAATTTTTTGTGGATTAGCAACCATGGAAAGATGATGATCACTCTTCGTTAGGACGCTATCCATTTCGGCGGACTGTTTCCAGGTAAGGTTATTTTCAAAGTCAGAAATATAATCTCTTAGCGCTTGTGAGCTGTTACTGAAAACTAAATATGGTGCAACGAAAGATATATACGAACGGGGAAAACCATTAAAAATAGGCCCGTAGATACTCGCTGGAAATTCTGAAATGGGGATTGAAAATAGGTCGTACCCTTGGTAGCTATCAACAGACGCGTTGGATTCATCGGTAGCTAACCGGGCTAGCTTAGCAAGGATGGGTCGTAATTTTTCATAATTCTGATACTTGACCAAAGCTAATTTGCCCTCACTGATACTGTTCGTTTCTGCCAACTGACACAAGATCAGTTCCGCATTAAGGTTTGAAATAAGCAATTCTCTATCTTTTCCAATGTAATACCCTGTTTTTTCCCAAGCTTCGGTGGGAAACGTTTTATGCCAGGACTGAAATGCTGACTGAAATGCCTCACCGCTTGCACCCGCAATACGGAGGAAAATAGAGGTTTGTTGTGAAATATATTGATGGCTGGTAAAGATGGATCCCTTTTGTCCTTCCAGCCAATTAGTGATATAATTATCCTCTTTCTGCGAACCTAAGGCTTCAAACGAAAGGGTAGAGGAGGGCGACTTACTAAAATGAAAATCTTGGTAAAAGGGAAATAGGGACAAAAATTCTGCAACAGAGGTTTGTCCGTGCGATTTTTTAAAAACGAGGTCAGTAAGTAGGTTTCGTTTTAAATAGAGGTTTAAACCGAAATTCTTATCATTGGTAGACTCAAACTGATTTTTTAAATTAAATGCCTCCGTAGGTGATTCATTAGAATTTCTAATAACTGCCTCAATCAAATCCCCATAGGCGCTTACAATCAGATGGTCATCTTTAATGATGTAGGAGCAGACGGACCGCGACTTATTGTCGTTTATGTCGGTAATTATGATATTCTGAAACAAATGATTTAATACCCTGATATCAGCCCGGTTGGGTTTTATCCACCATTTTACTTCCATTTCGTCATAAAGTGGAATATAGAAAACCACACCTATGCCTAATGTAGAACGACTATGGAATGAAAACGTAATATTTTTGTGATAAAGCGTCTTTTCTATAATTGGTTCATCTGGTGTGATCCAATTAAGAAGACTTAGAGATTCGAACGCTTGTTTTATGAAGGGTAAACTCCCAAATTCAACCTCGGAGGAAGTTCTTAGCGAAGTGGAATCCTTTAACAAATTACTATTCAGTACGGCAATGGCATCACTGGGAACTAGATCCCATGCTGCCTGAGACTTCCCTCTACTTTTGATAATAAAAAATATAGCAATAGCTAGTATCAAAGTACTAGCTATTGGGATGACGTATTTTTTTCTAATGAATGGCAATCTATGATCTTAAATATTTTACTTTTTTATTGAGTTCGATGCGAAAGTTTAATAGTTCTTTAAAACTTCGGATACATACCTTCCACAAATTCCATTTTACAATCGATACAGTACCTGTTTCCCTATCTTTGTGGGTAATTGGCACATCAAATAACTTCTGACCAGATTTCTTTGCCATAACTGCCAAAAATATATTTGGAGCAAATGGCTCTGGATCCGGTAGTTGTTTTAATAGTTTTTTCAAGAACCCACCTTCGATCAGTCGGAAGGGTATGTTACTATCTAAAATATAAGTACCATATACGGTTGAGATTGTACCTCGCAGTACTTTGGTAATGAATAATCGTACGGTTGCATCGTGTCGTATTTCACGGTAGCCCAGAATAAATTTTGACTCATTCCTTTTTGACCATAATTTATCAAAATCACTCGTGACGAATTGATCATCACTGTCAGTTTGAAAAATGTATTGAGATTCTAACTCTACCGCTTTTTTATATCCATTGACTACGGCATTTCCATGACCACCATTTTTTTGATTAATGACCGTAAGACGGCTATTACCAGGACTTAATTTATCGAGTATTGCTCCGGTACTATCTTTTGAACCATCATTGATTACGATAAGGGTGGTTTTATCGTTAGGGAATTTCTCTTTTAGGAAATCTGTCCAATTTTCTACAACTTTTTCAATACAATCTTCTTCGTTGTAGGCAGGCATCACTATACTAAGCAAAAGGGTCATTAACGTAATATTTTTGTTTGTACAAAATAAACAGTTTCTGAAATAAGAATAGGTATTGATTAACGTGCGTATCTATCTTTCAAAGAATTGATCGGTTTTTCAATGATATGCCACGATAAGGACGACAAAATTACCGTCAAAAAGAAAAAAAGGCAAAGCTGAAATAATAGTGAATTATCCAACATTGGAAACCAACTCTCAATTTTGTTCAATATTCTTAACGTAGGGTGGTCACCTTGGGTATGGTAATGATTATAGACAAAGTTATGGTAAACATACATACCGTAGCTAATTTTACCCATATAATTACTGACCGGATGTTCGAGAACCCATTTCATAACTCCTCCAAAGCCGAGTACAGCTTTCCCTATCAGGAAAAAACAAAATATGGAGCTGACAAAACGATCAAAAACATCATTGGCAATATTATGGATCTCTACATACGTCTTGGACCAATAAACAGTCAGAATCCATCCTACTAATCCAACCCAGATCCAGGTGGTATTTTTAAAGAATTTCTCGAATAACTCTGGCTTACTTAATTGCATCCAAGCCATGATGCCTCCTAAACCGAAAGAGTCAAGGCACATGGGCATAGAGACGTAATTAACCATCCACTCATACCCTGCGGTATAGAAATAGAGCCGAAGTAGTACGCTCAGAATAATGATAGAAACCAAAAACGTAACCAACCATTTGCGGGGAATAAGAAAGATAACAAATGGGAAGAAAAGATAGAATTGCTCTTCCACGGCAAGTGACCAAAAATGGTCAATAACCCCCATCCAATGCTGATTGAAAGCAATATAAATATTAGTAGCGTATAATAAACACCAACCCATAGTATCACGAACCGGGGGTACATTCAGGGCAAAAAGTACTCCGATTGATAAATAATAAATGGGAAAGATTCTGAGCGTACGGCGTATGTAAAACTTTTTCAGATAACGCCCCATTCCGCCCTCTTGCCCTAGGCTTTTATCGCTACTTACCATCAGTATACGGGTAATCAAGAACCCACTTAACACAAAAAAGAGGGTTACTCCTAAGGGGCCAAAAGGAATGGTATTAATTTCGGCAAGCCAATGATCAACGAGGACAAGAGCTACCGCAATAAACCGTAGTCCGTCCAGTTGCACCAGATATCCGGTATTAGTTACACGCATAGATTACCAATTTGTGGGTATTTTTCTTGTATCACTATTTCGGGTAGTAATTGAATCAGAACTCATTTTAATCCCCACTCTGTCACCTTGGTGCCAAATGATACCGTAGGCATAAGTATCAGCCTGAATCTCTGAAAAAGGGATTTCATTGTGGAATCCCGGCGAAAAATACACTTGATTCAAAAAAAGCGTCCTTCGGCTGGTATTTCTACTTCGTAAGGCAGGAAACAAATAGTATCGATCAGGAGAACTAAGTATAAAATATACACCACTATCTTGAAGTCGCTGATAATTATACGTACTGTTCTTGATTTGTATGTTCTCAACCTTTACTTCCAAGGTTGTTTTTCTTAACAAGGTTTTAAGTCCGATACTATCACCAGCGATCAGGGAAGTAGAGGCTTCGCCTAGTAAGGGCAGCCATTTTTCATAAAATAACGGTGTATGTTCAACAAGATGCTCCGCTAAGTTATCGGGCTGAGGTTTTAGAATTTTATTAGGATAGGTCCAATTAAACTGTTGAGTAGTAGATATTCTCCTAAGATTATAGGCATCGACGAGGTGAAAGTGGTAAGTAAATACCGAATACAACGCGTTCAACAGGACAATAGATGATACGTATGGGGATAAGAAGCTACCCCGAATTGGAATTACTATGCATAAATAGGAAACAAGTAGTAGGGTAAAAGAGTAAATTTTATACCGACTGGTCAGTAAACCATCCAATCCAAAACCAGCTCTTGAATAAACGACGATCAACGCAGTACCCAAAACAAAAAGTAGGGTGGCAAGGCAAAAAAGGTCAGTGATTTTTGCGAAGTCATATTCATACCGATTTCTTATAAGCCTAAACAGGATGGTTGAGCCAATAGATAGGGCAACTAGGAAGATGATTCCACCAAAAATTAAACAGTATAATTGATGGTTTTGAACAGGGAAGGACTCGGCAAACGAACCCAGTATATAAAGGTAACCTTTCAGGAATACACCTAACCCAAAGGATGTTGAGGGCGTGGCAGGTGAGCTTTCGTAGGTATAAAAATAAACAAATAAATATAGTGCACTTACCGCTAACCACACAAGGAGGCGCCTCCATCTGGGGGCAAGAAAGAGTACTACTGCCATGGTGGGCAGTACAAGTAATCCATTTCCACTGGTAAGGCAGGTAATTGCCGCGAATAGGAGTGACCAAATAAAGTAACTTCTCCGGCGAGATACCCCAAAATAGAAGGTTAAAAGACTAAACGTGACGACACCAAAGTTTTGAACCGAGGCCATTCCCCAGTACATGTTTTCGTAGTGAGCGAGCGTCAGCCAGATAAAAGGGACGGGTATCAGGGTATAAAATGGCTTCTTGTTTTCATGAAGTAACACCCACCACAAGGCAACTACTCCTACCAGAAGCACATTTCCATACAGCATGAGCCTTTTAAAATTCAGACCACCAAAAAGTTGATAATCAATCAGCGCGAAAAGTCTTGTGACCGAAATTCGGTGTTCATTATGCTGTTTAAATAGCGCTTGAATCTTGCCAGTAAAAGAGTCAGATGATGTGTACTCCAATAGAAATGCTTTGAGTGCGTGATCATCCCATTTTGGAATATTGATAGCATAGTAGTCCCAGACCCAGAAGTAGATACCAATAGGAATAAGTAAACTGATGATTATCAAGAGTTGGGATGCCCACCTACTCATTGTAATAGATTAAGTAATGACTCTTTGATACTCTGGGAGTCTAGTCGGGAAAGCTTTTGGTGATACTGCTGACTACCATACTTCTTGTTGGGGTAGCCCTCCGCTCGAAGGCTCACAAATGAGCTGGGTGCAATTCCTTGTTCGAGCAATTGCACCGAAAGCTGTTGTGCCAGACCACCAATGCTTACGTGTTCTTCTGCCACTAAAATATGCGAAGAAGCCCGAAGTATATCTTTCACTGGCGTGGTAAGCTCCAAAGGAAAGGTCTTGGCAGCGATAACTGTTACCAGATTCTTCAATTCCTCATTTTCTTCCAGCGCGGCGAGGGCATTGTTGGTTACAGGTCCAAGAGTAACAACCGCTATTTCAGGGTTTTTGGGTTGATGGACTATATTGAAAGATCCAGACTCAAAACTACCCTCAGGCGTTTTTTTTCCGGCCCCCAAACGCAGGTAGGCGGGCCTTGCCTCTCGGGTAATTATTTGAATGGTCGATTCAATCTCATCCGAAAAGGCCGGTACATGAGCTTTGATGTTTTGCATGCTACTCAAACAGGCAAGATCTTCCAGGGTATGATGAGAGCTTCCCATAATGCCGTAGCCGTATCCGCCACCATTCGCCACCAGAAATACGGGTAGTTCGTGAAAGCAAACATCATTTCGAAACTGTTCGAGACAGCGATACACAACGAAGGGTGCAATACTGTAACAAAAGACCTTATATCCTTTATGCGCCATACCGGCAGCTACGCCTACCATATTTTGCTCGGCTACCCCAGCGTTGATAAAACGTTTGCCTAGTGTATCTCTTAAATTTTCGAATGCATTATAGCCCAGGTCTCCGGTGATAAATACGATCGACTCATCCTCCGAAGCCAGTTTTTCAATGGATTGTGAAAATTCTACTCTCATTTTTTTAGTTGTTTGACCAGTGTACGGATTTCGTCGGCCGACCGATACGCTTTTACACCTCGGCGAATGCGTGTACGGATAAATTTAGGTCTTTTCTTAGTCTCTTCGAAAATTTTGGCAATATACTCACCCAGGAAGGATATACCCAATATAGTAAGTCCCCCGAAAAATGTCACTAAAACAATGACCGTAGAGAATCCCTGTGGTGTATCCGGGTAGAGAAATATTTTGGCAAAAATCTGCCACAGAATTCCTACGAAGGAGAGCCCCGTTAAGATAAAACCAGCATAGCTCATAAGCTCTAAAGGAGCAAAACTAAAAGAGAAAATTGCTTTCTTAGCCCACCAGATATTCTTACGCCAATTATTGGTAGACACACCAAACATTCGTTCGGGTCTAACGTAGGGCACGCCCGTTTGTTTAAATCCGACCCAAGCTCGTAATCCTCGCAGGAACTGTTCTGTTTCCGGCAAATCGACGATTTCCTTGACAACCTTCCTGTCGATCATCGAAAAGTCGCCGGCGTCGCGGGGTATGGTTATGTAGCTCAGGTTTTGAAAAACCTTGTAGAACATTTTATAAAAAAAGTGAATCTGGGGCTTCATTTCTCTTTGTACTCTCACCCCGTATACGACATCATATCCTTCATTCCATTTTTCATAAAAATCAGGAATGATTTCTGGCGGGTCTTGTAAATCACCGTCCATTAGTACTATTGCATCACCGGTAGAAATTTCCATGCCACTCAAAAAAGCGGATTGTGATCCAAAATTCCGGGAGTGAGAAATACCTACGACATTAGGGTCGCGATCGCACAATGCGTCAATAATTTCCTCTTGGTTATCAGGAGAATTGTCGTTTACAAATATTATCTCATACCTAACTTTTAATTGATTAAAAGTCTTAACCAATCGTTCGTACATAAAAGGGATTGCCTGGGCATCCTTATAACAGGCAATTATCGCGGTGATAACAGGGTTCAGCTTAGGATTCTCAAAGGCAGGAATCAGGGTTGTTTCGTAGCCAATATCATCTTGCCATTTTTTTGTTTTAACCAATCCATTCTCCAAGGAAGTGAAGGCCTCCCACCCAAAATCTTTTTGAATAGAGGTAGGGTCACCGTACCAGTCGGCCAAGTCCCATTTTCGATTGGTCATACTTCCCCAAACCGGTTCTTCTTTTATTTCGAATAGTTTACGAGAAGCATCAACCAAATCACCAATTGTTGTTTTTACGCCCGTCGCAATATTATAAGATTTTCCCCTGGTTTTTTTTCCTACTTTAAGGGCCGAAGTAATAAAGGCATCGAGGCAATCATCAATAAAAACAAAGTCACGGCTAATATCCGGTGAAACAAAAGAAGGAAGTGCGCCGTGGCGTGCTTTCTCAATTAATTTGGGAATCAACCTGTCGGGCTCTTCCCAATAACCATATATAGAGTATAACCTTAAATTGATGGTATTGATTTGATGGATTTTGGCGTAAAATTCCAGTAAGTAAGCCGCCGAAACCTTTGAAACAGCATAATGGCTGTTCGGCTCCACCCGGTCTTTTTCCTTTGGTGCGGTGCAGTTAAATCCATATTCAGAACTGCTCCCGGCGTGAATATACACCATGTCCGGCGTGCATGTCTTCAGGATATTGACCGTACCAACTACGTTTGTTTCATAGGTAAGGTTAATATTGCTTTGCTTGCTGTAAGCCCCGTAGGCCGCCAGGTTAAAGATGGTCTTAGGTTGGTACTTTTCAAAGACCTCCGATACAGAACTCCCGGATAGAATATCGCAGTGGACTACGTTTTCGTACGGGACATTCAATACCTTTAAACGCCATGCTTTGGTCGCGTCATGCGTTAAAGCATAGCAGTCTTTCCGGATTTTAAAGATTTCGTTGAAAAGGTTTATGCCAATAAAACCACTGGCGCCAAAAACGAAGATAGGGCCTTTAAGTTGCTTGATTTTATCGTGGAAGGGCAGAGTTTGCTCAGGCATTCGATAAGGTATTAATGTATCTGTCTTGGACTTCTTGCTGGGCAGAGGCGTATTGTTCAGGATTCATGGGAAGGTAATGCCATTCGAGCTTATCTTCCATGTAGGAAACACCCTTACCTTTAATTGTAGTAGCAATGATGGCCTTGGGCAACCCATTTTTGTGGGTTTTTAATTCATTGAGGCAAGCATGTATTTCATTGATATTATGACCATCTACTTCCACCGTTTCAAAACCAATGGCTCTCCATTTTTCAGCAGCAGCGGTATCACCTAATACATCGGCTGTGTTTCCAAAACCCTGTAATCCGTTCTTATCAATGAACATGAAAAGATTATCAAGTTTATGTTGGAGGGCAAAGTGGGCGGCTTCCCAGGTGGTACCCTCGTTGGTCTCTCCGTCAGAAAGTAAGGCAAAGGCATAACTATCCTCCTCCATTAGTTTAGCGGCATGCGCTATTCCGGTGGCGATTGGTAGGCCATGCCCCAAAGATCCGGTTGCGAAGGGGATGGAGGTATATTGTAAAGCGGCGGGGTGAGCGGGTAGGGTAGTGCCGTCTTTATAGTACATAGCAAGGTCTTCGTCACTTATTTCACCAAGCCAATTCAGGCAGGCGTACAAGGAGGCGGCAGCGTGGCCTTTCGATAGGATGAATGTATCTTTTTCTTGTTTGTTCAGTAGTAATATTCCAATCATGAGGTCAATACAACTCAGCGAGCAGCCGATGTGTCCGGCGTGGGCTTGGTTATACAGTCCTAAAATTTTTAAACGAAGCTCGCCACTTAACGAGTCTAAATTACCTAATATATAGTCTTTTGATCGTGAATTGTCCATATTTTTTTAGTAAAACAAATTCAAATGGAGGGTCAGTTCTGGCTAAATATGGGCGAAAGATACGAATCTTATTCAACCCTGCCTAGTAGTAAATGTTGAACTAATTATAGTTGGGGCTATGAATTTAAAGTTTTTCACTTCAACCAAGGATGGGTTCGGAAGGAGATCTTTTCTGTTCTATACCGTGGAGTAGTTGGAACTATAATTTCAGTATGGTGAACTCAACCCTACGGTTCCAACGACGGGTTTCCTCGGTGAGATTACTGGAAATAGGGTTGGCAGGACCCCATGCTTTGGTTTGGATCCGATCCAAGGCAATACCCTTCGAGTTGAGGTATCGCTTTACTTCCGTTACCCGATCATCCGATAGTTTGATATTTTTCTGCCAATCGCCAACATTATCGGTATGCCCTTCCAATAAAATTTCCATGGTAGGATATTCATTCATCATCCCCACGATCCGATCCATTTCAGGTTGGGAGGAAGGCATAACCTCCGAACTGCTCTGATTGAACATTAGCTGATTGAGCCTGATTTTCTGTCCTTCCTTAATGGGTATTAGAGTAATATTCTTTCTGATGATTCGAAAATTGGCTTCCCTAGAAAGGTCAATTTCCTCGGTTACCGGGAAATAACCGGGGTGGTTGGCCGTGAGTCGGTAAAGTTCCTTCAATGGCAGAATTATTTTGTACTCGCCTGTTTCGGGTTCAAAGGTAGCTTTGGAAAACTCCTCATTAGTACTCTTGATATCGGCATTGATGTCAGCGCTAATATATTGGTTAGTTTCAGCATCTAATACGGAACCCGAAATGATTGCAACGGGCTCTGGTTTCATAGCGGGTGTTAACCGTACACGGAAAATATCCTCTTCTCCCAGAGAGTTTTCCATGGAGCTCAGGTAGGCATAGTCTGCTGACGCGGGTATATTAAAATACCCATCCCATTGGGCAGTATTGATCGTTGAACCTAGGTTTTCGGGCTGAGACCAGTTTGTCCAGGTATCATCGAGTCTGCGGGAAACGAATATATCACCATTGCCATAGCCACTAAAACCGGCGGATGTAAAATAGAGGGTCTTGTTGTCAGCTGCGATGAACGGGGAGCCTTCATAATCCGGAGTATTGATTATATCTCCCATGTGTTTTGGCTCAGAAAAGGTATCATCGCTCTGTAAAAAGGACACGTACAGGTCTTTATTTCCCTCCGTATCGCGACGCTGAACCGAGAGTATCAACGTTTTTTCTTTGGGAGAAATGGCGAATTCAGTAAAATTGCGTTCGTGATCGTTATAGTGATTCTTTATTTTACACTCTTTCGGAAACGACCAACCCTCCCGGGTACGAACTGATTTTGAAAGCCCATTGGCCATACTACCATCGGGCTTGTAAACATTAATAAGGTACACTGTCTTGCCGTCCGGCGAAATTCCGGTGATGGCGTTGTCACCATCATTATTAATGGGTGCTTTTAAATTTACGGCTTCCGACCAATTGGTATTGTCAAAACTTGCTACCCACACATCCTGTTTGTTTGGGGAGCCAATATTACCCGGAAATTTGCTTCGGGTGAAATATAATAATTTGCCATCGGGAGATATCACCGGTGCCACCTCTTGGCCTTTGGAGTTGATAGTCTTGCCAAGATTCTCTTTTTGCAATTCTTTGGAGGCGTCGGCTGAAACAAGGATTTCTGCCTTTATAGGTACGTTCGAAGAGGAAATACCAATGGCATCGATCTGATTGTAGCCAACTACGCGCGAGGGTAGCAATACTACTTTGATCGCGTTGGCGAAAAACATAGAGTCAGCCGGGAAAATATAGGTCATTTTTCCTACCTCTTTCGTTGGCGTTATCGAGTTTTCTATCAGCAGGAGTTCATCGCCCTTTTCATTGTAGGCATAGACTCTTGTAATGGCACCCGCGTTAAAATTCTCACCAATTGCGACCTGTCGCAGCGGAATACTTTTTTCAAATCCCACCTTAATCCACTCTTCGTTAACAGAATTGGCCTGAGCGGGCGACCAAGCACAGGGGCTATTGCCAAAATCCGGTAGTTTGTTAGGGCGTCCTAATATTTGAATAGCCCTATACTCTTTGCCATAAGGACCCGGACGATACTCAGAAGAATACCCCAAAATCTTAGATGCCCACAATTGATCCTGGGCAACACTGTTTAGATGTGTCAGTAATAAAATAAGTACAAATACTGATGATCTCATTGCTATTCTTCGATATCAAATATAACCTCTGTGGAAGGTAGCGTCAGTTGTTATTTGACCAACGTGAAACTTCTGGTTACTAACACAAAATAATACTCTGGTAAAGGTGTGTACCCCTTTCTGTTTTATGGAAAGCGGTACTATTCTACGGTTAAGGAAAGTAATGTGAGCAGAGCCGAAACTATGCCAAAATTAATTTCAGACCCAATTTAGTGTAATCATATGATTACTCGTTATTTTGTTGAACTCCGGGTATTGAAATACTTTTTCCGTAGAAAAGTGCATTAAAGAAT
>JBDNFP010000375.1:0-11079 GCA_041689775.1 Spirosomataceae bacterium | reverse complement strand
TGCTTTCTTTTTTCTAGGGGGAAGTAAAGTGTTCTTTCATACGTAAATGTTGGTTATAAGGTTGATTTAGGATTTTAACGTTTAAAGTAAAAAAAAGCTAATAACTGACTGCCTTTTTAGCATCCGTTACTATAAATAATCACCTGTCCGTCAATAACTTTGTACCGGGCTCCCAGTACTTTACAAATTACTTCCAGTTTTTGATACAGATTTTCTTCGGACAGATTTAGGGTAAGGGAACAATTTTTTAGGAGCTCTTCGTCAAATAGTACCTCTATTCCGTAGGCCTTTTCCAGGGATTCAAACACCTGATGGGCGGGGGCGGCATCAAACACAAAAAGGTTTTTCTGGATTTCAGGAATTAGTAAAACGGGTTGATCCACGATGGCTTTGCTGATGGTGGCTTCCTGGCGCTCGAAAATGGCCTTTTGGTTAGGGGTCAGTACGACACCCGATGCTTCGGGATCCCGTGTATGATTGGGCTTTTCGGCATAGACTGATACCCGACCCGATTTGACCGATACCGTTACGTTTGACGAAGATAATGGGGCTTGGATAAGAAAACTCGTGCCAAGTACTTTGGTAATCAGGCCGTTGGTGTACACCAAAAATGGCTTTTGCGGATTTCTCTCAACATTAAAAAAAGCTTCTCCGGTCAGGTATACTTCGCGGGTAGCGCCAGAAAACTCTTTGGGGTATTTTAGATGACTGTTTTTTCCTAGTTGAATAGTGCTGCCATCCGATAGCTGAAGCCGCATGGTTTTATCAGCTTCATTGGTGGCTTCGACCCACTCTTGCTCTTGTTCAGAAGTGGAAGCGGCTAGTGGGGGCTCGTCCGTTTGCGTGTAAGAGCGCAGTACCCAACCGAGAGCCAGCAGCAACGCCACTGATGCCACTAGTTGCCAGATGTGCCGTGTGGTGAATCTCCAACCCGGCAACTCCCACTCGTTGGAAGTCAAAGAGCCCTCAATTTTATTCCAGACCCGGTTGACCTGCTGATCCGGCACAGGGTTAGTAACGAGTCGGCTAAGGCCACCTACCAATCGCCGACCTTCTTCTATCTGGTAGTAGCGCTCGGGGTAGTCGATCAGGAAACTTCGCCAGAACGCTTCCGATTGGGACGTAGGAGTACATACCCACTCTTTGAAGTCGTCGTCGGTGGCAAAGTCTTCGGCGTTGTATTGGTAGTAATTCATCTTCGTAACTTAATAATGTTCAGGATGCGGCTATGTCGGAATGTTACAGAAAATCTCTCAGAAAGAGCAATAGGTACAGACCAAGAATGCGTACGTTTTCACGAAGGACTTTCAGGGCCGAGTAGATAAATTTGCAGGCCGACTGGTAGTTGATGCCCATGATCCGGGCAATTTCCTCATTGCTGAAATGGTGCGTAAACCGCAGATTAATGGCTTGTTGTTGGCGGGGGCTTAGATGTTCATAACCCGCTTTGAGTTGCCTGAGTAATTGCTCTTGCCCTTCGTTTTCGATCCATTGATTTTCTATGAGATCATCATTTCTCCCCAACTGGTGCATGAGGTTAATGTCGGTAGTTTTGAAGAATACATCCTGCTGCTGGGCGCGTTGAATTTTATTCCGCAGTGACCGAAATAAGTAAAACTTAATCGAATCCGTCTCGCTTAGGTTTTCTCGACTCTGCCACAAATCAATAAAAAGGTCGTGCAGGCTGTCTTCGATGAGTTGTACGTTGCTCGTAACGCGGTACCCATAACTGACCAACTCCCGGGCATACAGCTCATAAATGCGCTGAAACGCCGCCCGATCACCCTGACGGAAGGTATTCCATAAGCTTTTGTTTTGGGTTTTGGATAGCACCGAGTTATAGGGTTTAGGAATATAGAGTAGCCTACAATGCAAAGCATTGCCGGCCTTCTGTATACTAATGACAAGAGGTGAGTCTTTTAATCCTATTTTTTCTGAAAATTTTTAAAATAGTGGTTTTAATAAAGTAATCAGGGACTTACCAACCTCAGAACTAGGTTGTACGGCCTGCCAAGTCTTATCAAAAGTGGAGCCATTGAGTACGTTGGGGAAGTGAAAAACTACTTTGATATCTATTTTTACCGTTTACTAACTTACAGTAAATAAATGTTTATTTGTTACAAAATCTTAACTACCTTGGTGAGATTTTATTAACCAACACAAATAACTACTCTGATTATGAAATTTACCTCCCCCCCCCCCAGAAGTTAAGTAACCGATTGGTCTCACTTCTAAAACACACCTTTGTTTTCTTACTTTTAGCACTTCCGTTTAGTTGTCACCGAAACTCGGACATCCTACCACAGGGACTGGAAGCCTCCGCTATTACCATCGAAGAAGCAAGAAACTGGTATGAAAGTACACAGAAATCAGCAAGAGTATCCGGCAAAAAAGAAAAGGTAATTTGGTCTGATGCGGTGGAGCAGCAGGTAAACGGGCAGCAAAGCCTCGTGGTGGTACCTATACTTTCCGTAGAAAATCAGTTGAAATTTTCGATAACCACGGATAAAAATGGCAAAAAGAAGAAAGCGGAAGATACCTTTATCAGTGCCGACGTCAAGATCAACCTTGTATTTTCAAAAAACGGTGATACAATAGACGTGCTGGAAATGAGGCTAATCAGGGATGAAGATTACTACCTCAAAAAGAAGAAAAAGAAAATGGAAAGCCATGATTTTGATGGACTTCTCTACCTTTTTGATCATGAAGAAAAACTGGTTTCGGGTGCTCAGTTTAAAGATGGAAAGGTAGTCGGAACGATCGGCAAGAAAAGTAAAGGTGGGAGGACGAGCTACGTTCCGATTGAGGTATGCACCGATTGGTATCGAGTTACGTCTGTTGGTGGGGAAATAATTGATTGGGATCAACAGCCTTATGATACAACCTGCGAGTATGTAAACATTGACCTCGGAAGCCCTACACCTGATTCGGGTGCCTTTTCGTTATTTATGACCGCACTACAAGGTTCTTTGGGTGGAGGTAGTAGTTCCGGTGCTGTGGATCAATTATTGCAGTTGCCCTACATATCAGATTATTGGAATCGATTAAATAGCTACGAAAAAGACTACTTTAGAGATAATTTTTGGCTTTTACCAGGAGCGGCGTTAGCATTTAAGGAAGCAGAATGGTTTGTAAACTTATTATATTGCAGAGATGATGATGATGGAAATTGGAACGCTTTTAAACACGCTTATTGGAGTGCTATGCTTTGTACTCATGTGGGTCCTTTTCAAGCACTGATCATAACCGATATTCATGAGTATAACGATCAGGGATTGCCTTTCACAACTAGAAATGAAATGGATTTCTGTAACAACGAGTTAGGAATTAATACATATAAAAAAATTAAGAATTTTTTGAGTTATTTGACTTATCCAGTTCAGTTAGTGGTAATCGCTGATACCATGCTAGAAAATATTGCAAATGGTTTTGGAGTTAGGGTATTTGATAATAATGGACAACTTACTACTGCTCCAACAACAAGTGGAGATCGTTGTAATTAATATTCTTTGAAATTAAAATGATGGTACAAATTAAATTTATTTGGTTTTTGAGCCTTTTATTTCTGGTTTCCTGTAATAACCCAGGAAGAGATGCTGATTTTCAAGTAGAAGATGTATCCAAAGAGCAGGAATTCATAGATTCAACATCTTCTGGTTCGAATGGAATCAAGTATCATCAGGGGCTTCGGTACTCTGTGGAAGGAGAGCTCGATTCAGCAGCTGTCATTGAATTTTATTCATATCCCGATCGTCGTCGTACCGGTACAGTGGAGTTAGTAAAAGGCGAGAATACACTCGTAAGAGAGTATGGGAAAATAGATCTAAAAAACGTTTTGATGGACTACTATGAAGGTGATACCCTCCTAATCCGCTATATTCCCAAAGGGGCCACCAAAGGGTATTTGAAAATTAGTACGAATATTCTTTGAGGATTACTGTTCTTCAAGCAAAAAATGGCCTGCGCTCTATAATGGGCACAGGCCGTTTTAGCTAAATTCCTGATTTATGAAAAATTGCATCATTTTATTAAGTGTGATAGCTTTATTAGGCGCGTGCAGTAGTGGAAATGCAAACAAGTTTGCTGAGTTTTACGTAGAAGATGTTTCCAAAGCGCAAACGTTTATTGACTCTACCTCTGGTACTGCAGGTAAACTGGCATTGATGGGGGGAAATGAAGTGATGAAGGTCTCCCTTGAAGGAGAGTTGGATTCATCTGCGGACGTTTCACTGCGCTATTATCCTAGTGATCAATTGATTACTGAATTTAATTTAAAAAAGGAGGATAACCTTGTTCTAAAACAAAATGGTACAATCCCATATATTGAAATGATGTTTGATTATTATGGGGGTGATACCCTATTAATCCGCTACATCCCCAAAGGGGCTACCAAAGGGCATTTGAAAATCAGAACGAATATTCTTTGAGGAGTTCTATTCTCCAAACAAAAGACTGCCTGCGTTCCATTAGGGGCACAGGCTGTTTGTTTATATGGTACTAATCAGGCTAACCGCTAATACCTGATAGCTAAAAGCTAACACCTACAAATTCCTCCTCTTCATCTCCCCCACCGCGTAGTTAGCCGCCCGGGCCGTGAAGGCCATGTAGGTCAGCGAGGGGTTTTGGGTAGAGGTAGGGTTTTCCCATTATGGGCTGTTTCTTTGTACTCGCGTGGCCCGGCTTTCTCAAAACCTACTACTTTGAGTAGCTCCTCAAAAACTTTGAGCTTTTCGGGACTTTCGATCCGGATGATAAATTTATGCCTAGCCATGATGAAAAATAGAGTTGATAATTTTGATACGGATAGGTTCGTAGTATTCAACTTTCAGAAAGGTATTGCTTTGGCGCATTACATCTTTCATGGTGAACATATTGAGCATGTGCGTTACAAAGTACCCATTCCGTAATGGTTTAGTTATCCATTCAGGTTTAATTTCTACGGTATACTTAGGAAAGATGTTTTTTGTGCTCATTAGTAAGCCATAAAACATCTCCTCATCTTCGAAGAGGTCATTGGTCGAAATAACCAAAACAGGATGAGGGCGGTATTTTCCATCCGGAAAAAGGTAATTGACTTCCACTATTTCCAGAGCTGAGACTCTACCCCTTATAATTCCTGAAAGATTTGGCTTTTATAGTAGGGGTTTGCAGTCGGATCATAGCCCTGTAATCGTCGGCGGTTAAAGTTTCCCAGGAAGGCTCGGTAAGTGTGTCTTTATCCTCTGAAACAACTTCATAGTCAAACTCTCCTAGTGAAAGCAGTTGCTCCAACACCTTTTGCAAGTTATCCGAATCTGTATGTACAGTCAGTACATGGTTCATAATCAATTGATTTGTCCTTAGTAAATCTACAACAAATTCTGACTTTTTTAAATTCTTTCAAACAAAAGCCCGCACCGGAATAACCAGTGCGGGCCTGTATTATAACCTCACAACTAAACCCCTACAAATTCCGCTTCTTCATCTCCTCCACCGCGTAGTTAGCCGCCCGAGCCGTGAAGGCCATGTAGGTCAACGAGGGGTTTTGGGTAGAAGTGGATGTCATACTGGCGCCGTCGGTCACGAATACGTTGGGTACAGCGTGCAGTTGGTGCCATTGGTTGAGCATCGAGGTTTTGGGGTCTTTACCCATGCGCACGCCGCCCATTTCGTGGATGTCGAGGCCGGGAGCCTGCTTGCTGTCGTTGGTCCGGATGTTGGTAAAGCCCGCCATCGTAAACATCTCGGTGATCTGTTCCATGTAGTCCTTTACCATCTTCTCGTCGTTGTCGTCGTAGGCCACATTGATCCTGGCCTGCGGCAGTCCGTAGGGATCTTTCAGATTGGGGTCGAGGGCGATGTAGTTACTCTCTTTCGGGATGGTCTCGCCCATCATGTGCGAGCCTACGCTCCAATTGCCGGGTTGCGGATTGTGCAGGCTGTCTTTCAGGGAAGCCCCGAGGGAACCCCGCTCACTACCCGACCTTCGGTTGGCGCTAAAACCCGCCGCGTAGCCACGCAGGAAGTCGGTTTCTTGCTTGTAGACATTCCGGAAACGGGGTATGTAGCTACCATTGGGTCGCCGACCGTCGGTGGTAGAGTCGAGAAAACCGTCGTATTCGCCGGATACCCTCGCCCGGTAGTTATGGAACGCAAAGTACTTGCCCAAGGTACCGCTGTCGTTGCCGAGTCCGTTTTGGAAGCGCGACGAAGTGGAGTTAAGCAAGATCAGGTTGGAGTTGATAGCCGCCGCGTTCACGAAAATAACCTTGGCGTAAAACTCCATCATTTCTTTGGTGTTGGCGTCGATTACCCGAACGCCGGTAGCCTTACCTTTTTTTTCATCGTAGATGATCGAATGCACCACGGAGTGGGGCCGCAGGGTCATCTTGCCGGTTTTCATGGCCCAGGGTATGGTAGAGGCATTGGCACTAAAAAAGCCCCCAAACGGACAGCCCCGCTCGCAGATGGTGCGGTGCTGGCATTGGGCCCGGCCTTGATCGTAGTGAATCTGCTGCGGGTCGGTGAGGTGCGCCGCCCGACCAATGATGATGTGCCGGTCTTTGTAGGCACTTGCTACTTTTTCTTTAAAGTACTTCTCCACGCAGGTCATGTCGTGGGGTTTCAGAAACTCGCCGTCGGGTAGGGCGTCGAGGCCGTCTTTGTTTCCGGTAATACCGGCAAACTTCTCCACGTAGCTGTACCAAGGCGCGATATCGTCGTAGCTGATGGGCCACTCCACGGCAAAGCCATCGCGGGCGGGGCCTTCAAAATCGTACTTGCTCCACCGTTGGGTTTGCCGGGCCCACAGCAACGATTTGCCACCGACCTGATAGCCCCGGATCCAGTCGAAGGGCTTTTCCTGTACGTAGGGTTGTTCTTTGTCGCGGATAAAAAAATGCTTTGCCGACTCCTTGAAGTTATAGCACTTACTCTGAATGGGGTTGGCGTCTACTACCTCCTTGGGCACGCGCTCGCGGTGTTCAAACTCCCACGGCATCATGTTGGTAGTGGGGTAGTCTACGTTGTGCTTTACGTCGCGGCCTCGTTCGAGTACTAGGGTTTTGAGTCCCTTTTCGGTAAATTCTTTGGCGGCCCAGCCACCACTCATTCCCGAGCCAATGACGATGGCGTCGTAGGTCCGGGCTTTTTGACTATCTATGTTGAAATTTGACATTTCTTTTAATGCTGAATTATGAATTCTGAATGTGACCTTTTGCCTGCAAGCAACATGAAGCTAACGGTTAACAGCTACACAACCATGAAAACGGCCGGGGATCATTTCGTAGTGCGTCAGGTTAGTCATGACGTACTCCGAAGACATATAGCCCTGAATGGTTAGTCCCTTTACCATGGAGTAAAAGGCCTTATTGGTTGGGTTGTCGCTGAGCTCCATCCCTTCCAGAATGTGTTCGCGTTGGGCGGCGCTGCCCGCGGCAAAAGCCTTTCCAAAGGTTTGTTTCGACATAGTTTCGACGCCTGCCAACCCCTTGGTCAGGGTTTCCTGCGCTTTCTGATCGTAGCAATCGGTCACCATGGTTTGTACAAACTTGTGTACGCCTATTTCCTTGGCGCCGGGCGTATCCGTTACGGGTATGATCGTTTCTACAACTTCGGAAAGTAGTGAATCCTCGGCGGTCGTGAGGAGAGAAGCCTTTTGCAATTTTTGTTTTGACCAGCCATTGGCCCAGCTTGGGAGGCTAACAAGCCCTACCACAGCGGTGCCAAATCCTTTGAGTGCCTCGCGTCTTTGCATGATGATGTTGTCTTGGGTATTTAGAATAGTAAAATGGGACCTAAAAAATGTAATATCAGTGGTAATGCGTACGCATTGCGTTAAAACAGCCCTAAAAATATAAAATAGTATTAGTTAACAAACTCCCAGGCGGGTACGTGGGAGGGTTGGTGTTCCTTCTTGACGATCTGATCAAAACGGGCCACGATAGCCGGGTATTGGGTAGCCAGGTCGGTGGTTTCACTTTCATCGGCCGTCAGGTCATATAACTCCCAGCGGGCCGACTTGTTCTTTTTCATCTCAACTTTCACGCCTTTCCATTTACCCATTCTGATAGCTAGTTGGCCACCCTTTTCGGGGTACTCCCAGTAGATGTATTCGTGCTTTTTTTGTCGTTTGGCTTTTCCCAGTAAAGTCGGTAAAAATGAAATACCGTCGCTTTGCACCGCCGGGGCTTTCACCAGCTCGGATAAAGTAGCCAGTACATCGTAATGCACCGCTACATGGTTGGTAACACTACCCGGTTTGATCTTGTCCGGCCAGCGGGCCACCATCGGCATTCGGATACCCCCTTCGTAGACATCCATTTTCAAACCCCGGTAAGGCCCCACACTTTCGAAGAATTTGGCATCTACACCGCCGTTAAAGGTAGTACCATTGTCGGAAGTAAAAATGACGAGGGTGTTTTCGTCCAGCCCCAATTCTTTTAGAAGGGCCGTAACCTCACCTACCTTCTTATCCATGTAGGTGATCATGGCCGCGTAGGTAGCACGGGGGTAGGGAGTAGAGGCGTAGCTCTGCTGACCGTAGTAGGGTGTTTCCGGAAACTGCCCCCGGTACTCGTCCACGGCGGCGTCGGGCGCTTGCAAAGATACGTGCGGAATGGTAAAGGGTAGGTACAGAAAGAAAGGCTGATCCTTGTTTTCCCGTATAAAGCCCAGGGCCTTATCGGCCATCTTGTCGATGGCGTAGTCGTTGCCTTTGTAGTAGGCAAAATCGGTGGCGGTGGCTGTTCTCGGGTCGAGGCGGCGGTGCACGTCAATCACCGGATTATTAAGCGTATCCCATTTTTCGTTTTCCCAGAGGTGAGTAGGGTAGTAGTTGTGGGCTTGCTTTTGATCGTAGTAGCCGTAAAAATAGTCGAAGCCCTGTTTGTTCGGACTTCCGCTGCTGTATCCCATGCCTAGTCCCCATTTACCGATGGCGGCGGTTTTATAGCCTTGCTGTTGAAGAATTGTACCAATTGTTACAGTATTGGAGAGTAAAGGCATTTGTCCGCGTTCGGTGGAATCCGGAAAGCCGCCCAACTCGTAGTTACCCCGGATGTACGAATGCCCGCCGTGGGTACCCGTCAGTAACTGACAGCGCGAAGGAGCACACACGGGCGTACTGGTGTAGTAGTCGGTAAACTTGATACCCTCCAGGCCAATGCGGTTGATGTTTGGCGTTCTAATCTTTTTCTGACCGTAGATACCCAATTCCGCGTAACCCAGATCGTCGGCGTAGATGTAGATGATGTTGGGTTTGGTCGCGTTCGGTTTGGTGTTTTTTTGAGCATAACCAAAGGTGCAGGCCGCAACGATGAGAGCAATAAGGGTAGAAGTTAAACGCATGGACGGAGGTTTAAAGTAAAGGGTTAAAAAGTCAAGGGTCAAAAGGTCAAGAGAATTAAGGGTGGAAAGGATAAAGACTCGGAATTGAACATTGCGGTACAGCGCTATTCTTTACATTGGGTAATCTTAAAACAAACACGAGAAGACAGTAGATATACTCATGAAACGCCACGGTATAGCGTGCTTATTACCTTTGAAATCATCACCTGGAGAGTATGCCTTTTTTCAAGCGGGGGTATGCTTTCTTGATTGTCCAGGTATAAGTACTAGGCAGGAGAAAGGTAGTTTGTTGGGAAAAGCTTTTACAAAATTGAAATCAGAGTTACATTTGAGCTGATAAGCTTTCCTAGCTTCGTGAAATATAGACTTTATTTTTTGGATCTGTGTCAAGATTATGGTCGTAGCCTCCGGCCTTTTGGGTATCACCTATCAGCAACTTAATGTAATCCTTTTTGTCATTCTTCGCCCGGCCATTACAATCTGGTTTTGGTGGCGTTATCGGGTGTATAAGAAGCGGTTTTTGGAGGCGAAAAATGCAGAGCCCGGGACCTGGAACGGCTAGGATCTAAGTCGGTCTGACTCGGGTGTTCAACGCAGTGGGACTTTATGGCCACTTTTTATTCTGCTTGCACCAACCCCTTATTGAGAAACTCAACCAGCGGTTGTAATCCGGCAAAAGCGGATACGATAATTTTAGCCAGATCAGGAGACGTAAGGGCTCCGTCCGTGAGCTGATGTGAGGCCGTAAAACTTTTTAGTTTCAGGTAATCAATCGCTGGGTTATCAGCCTCGTAACCTTTGGGTGGACGAATGAGGGTATTTTCACGAGAAATATCTTTGAATACTTTCTGGAAGGAAGGCTTTGCCAACAGAGCTTCGAAATCGAGCAGATTGTAATCGATTTCCTCCCGGATTTTTACCAGCACCGCCGATTCTGGCATGTACATACCCCCGGCTATGAATGATCTGCCGGGTTCAATATTGAGGTAGTAACCCGCTGAGGCTGACTTCTTCCCGCCAGCATTTAACCAAGCACCAAAGTTGGTCTTGTAGGGCGACTTATTAGCCGAAAAGCGGACGTCGCGATTGATACGAAAAAGACAGGACTTTGCTTTCAATTGGGAGGCAGCAATGGCTGGGTCATGGAGTTCAAGACTGACGAGTACCTCTTGTACAAGATTCACTACATCAGTTTTAGCACTGTCGTATTGCTTACGGTGCTGATCAAACCATTCCTTGCTGTTGTTTTCTTTGAGACGATTCAGAAATTCCAGAGTTTGGGGCTGAAGCATGGGTGTCATTGTTTTGAGGTGATGGGTTCAGATACACTAATCTACTCAATTGTAAGTACTAATGCATAATTAGTTTGTATTATTAATTTAGTCAAATTACTGGCTAATGTTCTATATATCAAATATTTACAAAAAGGTAACAGCTACAAGCTAATAGCTATCAGCTACTTAGGCTGAATGTTTTGTAGCAGCAGATTTTTTGGTTGGGTAAGCTACTCACACGATGATTTGTGAGGTTTGAACTACTCGCACGCCTATTAATTCAATCCCCCACCTGTTTCAATCCATCTTTTATGGACAGGTACTTTAGAAGAGGAAAAGGAGTCGCAGATCACGATCGCCAGGGTGGGTTTCAATCCATCTTTTATGGACAGGTACTTTAGAAGGCCTCTGTGAAACCCGAGAGGGTAAAGGAGAAATATGGTTTCAATCCATCTTTTATGGACAGGTACTTTAGAAG
>JBDNFP010000374.1:0-18852 GCA_041689775.1 Spirosomataceae bacterium | reverse complement strand
GTAACTCTGATTGGGGTTTTCTTTGAGATACATCAGCACAAAGTCAAGTTTCTTTTCGCTGCCATAAAGACTGCTGTTGGTTCGTTCTTTGTAGTCTTTGTGCACCCGCCTCTGGTTTTTCAGCGTATAGTGACGGAGCTTACGTTTGACTAGTTCATCGAACATGCCTAAAACTTTTGCGTATTCGTCTTGATTTAGGCTCAATAATGCCCTAAGTTTAAGATCGGTTGCCTTGGGTTGGTTTTGTTCATGTTTCACAACTACTAAACAAATTCTTGGCAACCTTTCATTCTGCTCCTAGAAAATCATTCGTGATAAGCACTATTAATAATATGGCAACTTGTTTTTTAACAGTTGCATTAGATCCCCCGCTTAATAAGGTTTAATTATTACCTTTACCGCATGAATTTGAAGGATAAGCTTGAAGCATTTCCCCTGTTTCAACAAATTGCAAATGCGGCCCGCGATGAGGGGGTTAAGGCTTACGTGATTGGTGGGTTCGTACGGGATTTACTACTCAAAAGAACAAGTAAGGATATTGATATCGTGTGCGTCGGAAGCGGTATTGCCCTGGCAGAACGCCTGGCGTATTACCTCGGTTCTGGGGTCCATGTTTCGGTTTATAAGAATTTTGGTACCGCTCAGGTACGTCACGGGGAGATGGATGTAGAGTTTGTCGGCGCGCGAAAAGAATCCTATCGGTCCGAATCACGAAAACCGATTGTGGAGGATGGTACCTTGGAAGATGATCAAAATCGCCGTGATTTTACGATCAATGCCATGGGAATTAGTCTCAATGATGAAGATTATGGGGAACTAATCGATCCTTTTGGGGGTATGCGTGATCTCAGAATGAAGATGATCAGAACTCCCTTGGAACCTTCGCTTACCTTTTCGGATGATCCACTTCGGATGATGCGGGCCATTCGCTTTGCTACGCAGTTAGATTTTGATATTGAGCCTGATACGTACGAAGCGATTGGAAAGATGAAAGATCGCCTCGAGATTGTGTCAATGGAAAGGGTATCGGATGAGCTGAATAAAATAATTCTGTCGGCAGTACCATCTTACGGATTTAAATTGCTGTATCAATCGGAATTACTCCATTTAATAGTTCCCGAAATGATTGCCCTACACGGGGTGGAAATCATTGAAGGTCGAGGGCATAAAGACAATTTTTACCACACCTTACAAGTACTCGATAATCTTGCTCCTTACACCGAAGATTTGTGGCTCCGGTGGTCGGCGATTCTCCACGATATTGCTAAACCGTCTACCAAACGCTTCGATAAGAAAGCGGGCTGGACTTTTCATAATCATGAAGAGGTAGGGGCCCGGATGGTTCCGGGGATCTTCCGGAGAATGAAGCTTCCGCTAAACGAAAAAATGCGGTTTGTTAGAAAACTGGTACGTCTGCATTTAAGACCCATCGTGCTTTCGAAGGAAGAAATCACGGATTCGGCCATGCGGCGGCTGTTGGTGGAAGCAGGTGAGGATCTGGAATCATTGATGAAACTTTGCCGGGCTGATATTACTTCCAAGAATCCGGAAAAGGTAAAGCGATACCTGCGGAATTTTGATTTGGTAGAAAAACGATTGGTTGAGCTTGAAGAGAAAGATAAGCTGCGTAATTTTCAGCCGGTTATTACCGGTGAGATAATTATGGAAACATTTAACATCAAACCCTCGAAGGTAATCGGTGCGTTGAAAGAAACGATTCGGGAGGCAATCTTGGAAGGAATTATTACCAACGAATACGGGATAGCCCATACCTATATGTTGGAAGAGGGCCGGAAGCTCGGGCTGGAACCTGTACCGAATCAAAAAGAAAAATTGTAATATTAAGTACTAATGCATAATTAGTTTGTATTATTAATTTAGTCAAATTACTGGCTAATGTTCTCTATATCAAATATTTACAAAAAGGTAACAGCTAATAGCTACTTATACACGTTCAGTTTATGGATAATACCAGTTTTAAACGCTTTTTTGCCGCCCTTTTGACCATTATTGGCATTGTGGTGGTGCTTTTTGCCTGCGTTGCTTTTCTCTCTGACGATAAGCCTGTTTTGGGACTTAGTGTAACAAAATGGGAGTCCTTGGTTCCCTTTCTGGTGGGAACAGTTTTTCTGTTGGCAGGAGTTAATCTGATCAGCCGGAGTTAGGCCGGACCAACGCCGCCCCAACCGTACATTCAAGGCACCGTTTACGGGTACAATATTGGGTATGCCATTCATTGAGTGCCTGGGAGTCGAAAGCAGTTTTGACTTTCATTCCCAGGCCGTCCCATTCCCGGATAATCCGGTTTTTCTCAACGGGTAGTTGTTCCAGCCAATGAATGGCCCGGTCAAGTAAGGTAGGGAGGTTACGTTGTTTCGAATAGGCTACCAGAAGGGGTATAGCAGCATTGATGATTAATAAGTCAGCAGCATCATGTCCCATGGAAGGTACCCCAGACGCTGATTTTTTTTCGAATCGGTAATGGGTTTTCCAATAGTTTGACTGTTGTAACCGGAATACCTTCCGAAGTTCTAAGACATCGTCCACGGTGGTAAGGAGAGCAAATAAACCTGCCTCCTTTTGCAGTAAAGCGGCCCATTGGGCTATCCGAACCGTCGGAAATCCAGCTGGTCGTAATCTCAGAAATTTCCATTCATGACTTCCCAATTGCTGGCTGGTAAGATTATATTTTGCGCTTAAAAATCGGTATTCTCTTTGTAATTCCAGCACATACACATCCTCAGAAACTTCCGGCAAAAGCCCTGACATACCGAATAGCAAAGCTTCAATCTGTAAAATCGTGGTTCGATGCCGTTGCAGAATTTTAAGAGGAACTACCTGGGTTAATCGTAAGAAAGCGGGAGAGTTAAGACGGAATCCGAAGTATTGACCGAGCCATTGATAAGCGGTTTCTTCCCAGTCACGGTTGTTTTGTTCCCATAAGGCAAGGACTCTCTGGGCTTTGCTGTCAAGTCGTTCGAGTAGTACCCGGTCTAGCATGGCAAGCTTTTGTAGCGTGGGGACGCTCTCAAACTGCGTGGCGCACGGGATAGTTTGTTTTTCATCCATCAGCCGATCATAGCGATTTTTTACCGAAGGGTCCACCAGGGACCTCAAGGCTAGTGTTGGCAGAAGCGATCCATCTTTACGCCTAACCGGTCGATCATCCTGCCATACTACGTGTAAAATTACGCTTTCGTAAGCTGTATCCGTAGGATGCTTGTGTGCCTCCCAATCCGACGAGTTCACATGAAGTTCCACCGAGCCAACCCATTCAATGGTACCTAAGCGAACGGCGGCTTCCGAAAAATCCGGACCGGCGTCGGTATTGATTGTTCCGGTGCGAAGTACCTGAATAGCCTCACCGGCCTGGGTGGTGAGTCGGGAGGTATTAAAATATTGGTAACGCCACACAAATCCTAGAAAGTCTTCGTTCATAGGGAGAAAATGAAAAGTTGGATCATTCACAATTATAAGAAAATACACGTATACTCCCGTTATTCTTGCCTTAATTTGTACTTTGAAACCAACACATGGCTTATTAGAAAGTATGCGTTGTTGATTTCAATTGTGTGACGGCGCTAATTTCAATACCCTATAAACCCATTCCTATTTCTATGATTCGTGCAGTATTTACTACCATATTCAAACTCGTTCTCTATTTTATCATTGTTTCAGTACTTTGGGTAGTAGTCTTGAAGGTAATACCGGTCTGGATTACGCCCCACATGATTGGCCGGAAAATTGAAGCAGCCCGTGAAGGCGAAAGCGCGAAAATATACTCTGACTGGGAGTCTTACGACGCTATTTCAAAAGAAGCCGCTCTGGCAGTAGTTGCCTCGGAGGATCAGGTTTTTCCAACCCATTGGGGCTTTGATTTTGATGCTATGTACGATGCCATGACCGAAAACCGGAAACGCACCCGGGGGGCGAGCACCATTTCTCAGCAAACCGCAAAAAATGTGTTTCTTTGGCACGGGAGAAGCTACATCAGAAAGGGTTTGGAAGCCTACTTTACGTTACTTATCGAACTGATTTGGGGAAAGGAGCGAATATTGGAGGTATACCTTAATGTGGCAGAAACGGGAAAAATGACTTTCGGGGTAGAGGCCGCAGCCCAGCGTTTTTATGGAAAACCCGCCGCTAAACTAACCCGATTGGAAGCCGCCCGGATTGCGGCGGTACTACCCAACCCTATTCGTTTCTCGATCAAGAATCCGTCTTCGTATGTACTGGGTCGGGCTGGTAAAATTTCCCGGCAAATGCGGGCACTGGGTGGACAGAAATATCTGGAAGGAATTTGATTCTTTCCCCTTACTCTACTTTAACGAAGGTAGAAGTTCTAATCGGTTGGCCTTGTACGGTAAATCCTTCGGCCACAAAACGATATGTACCCGGAGATAGCAACGGGAGTTTTCCGGTCGCTTTCCCCAAAAAGTCAAGGTTGATATTGGGTAGCCAAATCAAACTAGTTTGTTTGGTAGTAGCGGGTAGGGTGTATCCCGTGATTGAATAAGTTTTCATGCCAGGAGTATCATCGACCGTCAAATCATCACTGACTCCGCCGCTTAGTTTTGTGAAAATCGATATAACCCCTGCGTAGCCCCGCAACCCGAGCTGGGGCTCGGCCCGGGTTACAACTTCCACTCGCTCCACCATAGATGGCGACAACGCAGCAACCTGATTAATATCCTCAAATGGTACGCCGTCCACCAAGATAAGTGGTTGCGGTTGTTTTTGTCCAACGGATCGAAAACCGGCCGATGTATTTCCTCGCACATAGATGACTAGTTTGATGAACCCGTCACCATCACGCACTTCTTTGATCTCAATACCGGGTACTCTTCCTTGCAAAGCGACCAGGAAATTGCCTCCAACCGCATTTTGCAAATCTTTGCCCTGCACAACGTAATCGGCTTGTCGGTAGATTTTGGGTGGGGGTTGAGTGCGTTTTGCTTTCACGCCTACTTCGTTGAGCTGGATTGCCTTGGCGTTATAGTCCGTATCGTACACAATCTGAACGGGTACTTCTAGGGGCTCGGTGGGGAAGGTCGGTATTGTTTCAGGAAAGGGGAGATCGTGGATGGCTATATCTTGAATTTTAATCGTGCCTGCAGACTTACCCTTCCCATTCAAAGCCTTTACGATTAGCTGTTGAGTACCTTCAATGGGTAAGTCACTGAACCGAAATTTCCCTTCTTTATCGGATAAAGTGGTAAAACTTAACCCCAACCGGGGAACAATCAGGAGTACTTGGGCATCGGAAACGGCCGTTTGTTTCCTGCCAACTACTTCTCCGGTGAGGGCTATGCCTCGTTCAATTGGCAAAAGTTTCTTGTCTCCACTATCCCGAATAGTAAAATGTTGGCCTGGAATAGGCTCTGGATACACCAATGGGGTAGTATTTTCATCGAGTACACTAAGGCTTAACCAGCTCATAGAAATAGACTCGGCTGTTTCCAGTTTCCAATCTAATAGGCTATCCTTTCTGTTAATAGTTAGTGCTAGCGGGGAGTTGCTAAGTTGGGGTACTATAAGCGGCTTCTCACTTCTTGAAATCAAAGGAACCCATTGAGAAGAAAGTACATGGTTTTCATCCTTTAACATCCATTGGGTGTAAACCCGTAGCAAGTACATGCCAGTAGAGAGAGAGTCTATTAATGGAATTGTACCCTGAAACATTCCTTCTTCAATGATCCATTTTGCCGAGTAGACTATCTTTTTCTCGGGGCTGAGTAGTTCTACCCGGAGTAGCCTACTTAGGGAATCCATGTAGATTGGGTTAGTATACTGCATCTGACCCGCTAACTGAATATTCTGACCAGGACGATAGTAGGGCTGATTGGTCGTAAAAAGCGGTGCCTCCTGCCAATCACTTTCTGATCGTATTCTCTTGGGAGAAGTACTTGCAATGAGGTAGTTGATGGGTAAAGTTTCTGCAATACGTCGGTTGGCCATATAGCCCGAAACCGACCAATCTTGGGGGTTGAGCAATAAGCCATCTTCGTTAACTACCAGCGGTCTGCCGGTAGTTTCGATCCAAGCTACTTGACAAAGCTTATCGCGGTAGATGGAGTAAGCTCCCTCGCTTTCATTACTGTGAAGTTCAAATCTTCGGGGTAACCGAATCTGGTAGGTACCCTTGGTATTTCCGGGTTGCACCAAACTGTCCAGGTCAAAGGCTAGTAGTTTTTTCCTTTGGTCCTGGTAAAAAAAACTGGAGCGGGAAGTTGGATCAGACCCCGGCTTATCAACAAAGGTTTCGTAGCCTGCTTTGGTGGATTGCTGGCTCACTAGGTTTTTAAATAAATGTATCTCTGAACCCAAAAATGCCTGTTCTCTGTTTTGCGTCCACTGTTCGTTTTCGCGCTCTGATGCTGCCAGGAGCGGGAGGAAAGAGGTAAGTCCGCTATAAAAGGTTTGCTGTCCGTCAAACCGAAACGACCGGAGGTCATAAATCACCTTATAACCCAGGTGCCGATTCTCTATTTCGAGCGAACCGTTGGTCTTGGCGGTTAGCCTTTTATCTTTTTTGTCTAAGTCTAACACCCAAGGGTTTAGTATTTTACAAAACTTTGCGGAGGCACTGTTTCCAATAAATTCATTTAGAAAAGTCTGATAGTTTTTCTCCCATACCTTATCTCGTTGGGCTACAATAGTAACTGTGGCCAGCTCCTGTTCATTGGCTTTAAGCTTGATGTCGATTGTGGTAGTAATGCCAGTAGTTAAGGTGATGGACTGATAGTAGGGTATGTACCCTACCAACCGCACCGCCAGCGTGTAGCGTCCCGGTGTCATACCCGTGAGTTGATAACTCCCGGTAGTGTCGGTTTCGGCGGCAAAGGTTGTGTTACTTAAAAACACCGAAACAAACGGGATTGCCGTTCCGGATTGGGTATCTGTAACCCTCCCGGTAATTCTCTGAGCTATCAGCACTAATGGAGCGAGTACTAGCAGAAAAATAAAAACGGAAGACCTGAGTGAAAGCATTTGGTAGAGGGTTATCGGAGAGAGCAATTATACGCATATTTTGACAAAAAAACCTTGATGATCAATCTATAAATAATTATAGTCAGCAATGGTAATGGCACGGATATTTTGAATCGTTCTCCGGTAAAATATTTACAACTTTACCCTGAAAAGCTATAAAATTCTTAATTTGCCAGTAAGAACTCGCAACTTTAAAAATTAATACCGCTCTTATGGCGAAAAAAAAGACTTCCAGGATTCCTGAAATTAGTGAGGGACGCACGCGCGTCGTCATCGAAAAGGTATCTCCTGAAATAAATGAGGGACAGTTTGCAATCAAAGCTATCCCCGGTGAAGAAATACACGTTGAAGCTGATATATTTGGTGACGGTCACGACTACGTCACCGCCCGCCTTTTGCACAAGCATGAAAGCGAAACGGAGTGGACAGAAGTCGGCATGACTTTAATTAATAATGATCGGTACGAAGCAGATTTTGCCGTTAAGAAACAAGGCAGCTATGCGTATACCATCGAAGCTTGGGTTGATCATATCGATACTTGGCAGCACGAAACAAGCCTCAAGATAAAGGATGGTCAGCAGGTACCTCTCGAATTGCTAATGGGGGCGGACTTCCTGACCAGTATGCTCACCAAAGCAACCGAAAAAGATCGACCATTGATTGAGGAGGCTATTCAGCTTTTCCGCGATCCAAATCGTTCCGAGAATGCCAATCAACTAGCCATGAGTTTTCAGATAACCGAATGGCTGCACCGTTATCCGGAACGTTCCTACGCCAAATGGTACCGCGAACTACCGCTTTACGTGGATAGAGCCAAGGCAGGATTTAGTGCTTGGTACTCCATGTTCCCGCGATCGACAGCCCCTAATCCGGGAGAGCATGGTACTTTTAAAGGCCAGATTTCGCAACTCAACCGGATTGCTAACCTAGGTTTTGATGTGCTCTATATTACCCCGATTCACCCGATTGGACACCAGTTTAGAAAAGGCAAAAACAACTCGGTAAATTGTAAATCCGGTGAACCCGGAGTACCCTACGCGATTGGTAGCGAACTGGGAGGGCACGATGCCATTAATCCTGACTTGGGTACGCTCGAGGAATTCAAAGCATTAGTAGCTGCGGCGAATGATTATGGTATTGAAATAGCCATGGACCTTGCCATTCAATGTTCGCCGGATCACCCGTGGGTGAAAGAGCACCCGGAATGGTTTAAAATTCGGCCGGACGGTTCGATTCAGTACGCCGAGAACCCGCCTAAAAAGTACCAGGACATTTACCCGATCAACTTTGAAAGTGACAATTGGGAAGGCCTGTGGCTGGAACTACGCCGAATATTGCTTCTTTGGGCCGAATGGGGAGTCCGGATTATCCGGGTAGATAACCCCCATACGAAGGCGTTTGACTTTTGGGGATGGGTGATCGCCGAGGTGCGAAAAGAATTCCCGGATATGCTATTCCTCGCAGAAGCTTTTACACGTCCCAAAGTAATGCAACAATTGGCTAAGCAGGGTTTCTCCCAGTCGTATACCTACTTTACCTGGCGCAACCAGAAACACGAGTTGATAGAATATATGACGGAGCTCACCAAGTCTGACATGAAACACTACTTACGTCCTAACTTCTGGCCGAATACCCACGATATCAACCCATACCTTTTGCAAAGCGGGCACGAGCCCTACTTTCTGACGCGGTACTTTATGGCGGCCACGCTATCTTCTAATTACGGAATTTTCGGACCTACCTTCGAATTTATGGAGCACGATGCCTACCCTGGTAAGGAAGAGTACCTCAACTCAGAAAAGTATGAGATAAAGCACTGGGACTGGCAGCACGAAACCAAACTGACCTACCTGATCAGGATCATTAATCAGATTCGGCGTGATAATACCGCCCTGCAACTAACCAACAACATAGAGTTCTGTACCGTTGAAAACGATCAGATGTTAGCCTATTTGAAAACCCATCCCGATGGCAATCAACTACTCTGCGTGGTTAATCTTGACGGATACAATTCTCAGATTGGGATGGTGAAAGTGCCGCTTGATTTGATTCAAAAAAACGAATGGGAAGAGTACCAGGTACATGACCTGATAACCGGATCCAAATATACCTGGAAAGGGGAATGGAGCTACACCGAGCTTAATCCTAGTATCCTACCTTTTCACCTGTTCAGAATTGAGAAAAAAGAATAAATCGATTTGAAGCTAACTATTCGGCCGCGCTTTTTACTCATCGGGGCCTAGCCCTACTTAACCGATAATTATGATTAAGAAGTACTTATTTTTTGGCATCGCCCTGGGTGTCACCATGGGTAGTATGGCGCAGTCGCTTACTCCAAAACAGAAAAAAGAATCGGCCCGTATCCACGCTAGGGTGTTAACTATTGATACGCACGCCGATGTGCCCATCAATATGATGAAAGATGGGTTTGATGTGGCCGAAGAGCATGACTACGAAAAAGACGGAACACAAATCGACTTTCCCCGGATGAAAAAAGGGGGAATGGATGCTATGTTTTTTGCGGTGTATCTGGGGCAGGGTCTGCGAACTCCCGAGGCTACCGCCGAGGCGAAACAAAAGGCCCTGGCGATATTTGACAAAATACACGAAGCGGTAAAAGAAAATCCGGAAGTAGCGGGCATAGCTACTACTCCGCAGGATGCCTATCGCCTGCAAAAGAAAGGTAAAAGAGTGGTGTTTTTTGGTATGGAAAACGGCTGGCCGGTCGGTAATGACCTTACCAACCTGAAACAATACTACGATCTGGGACTGCGGTACATTACCCTATCCCATTCGGCAAATAATGATATTTGCGACTCATCAACCGACCCCGACGGCCCGGAATACAACGGGTTGAGCCCATTTGGTGAGGAGGTTGTGAAAGAAATGAATCGCCTCGGGATTATGGTTGATATTTCTCACGTATCAGATTCTTCTTTTTATGATGCAATGCGTTTGACGAAGGCTCCGGCCATCGCTTCCCACTCATCTTGTCGGGCACTGTGCGATCATCCCCGTAATATGACCGACGATATGATTAAGGCCCTTGCCAAAAATGGCGGAGTGATTCAGATCAATTTCGTGCCGGATTTTGTGCGGAAGCCTTCCATGCAGCAGGAAGTTTCCATGAAAGCAATGCGTCTGAAAATGCGTCAGGTAGATCTGTCGGACGAAGATAAAAAAGCACTACGGGATGAAATGGTGGCGATGCGGGCCAAATACGCCTCCGACCTACCCACCGTTGCACAGGCCGTTGACCATATCGAGCACGTAATCAAATTGGTTGGGGTAGACCACGTCGGTATCGGCATGGATCTGGACGGTGGAGGACTGGTAGTAGGAGTAAAGGATGTATCCGAAATCGGCAATATTACCGAAGAGCTAGTACGCAGAGGGTACTCTGCCAAAGATACCCAGAAAATCTGGGGCGGGAATATCATGCGGGTACTGACTGAGGTTCAAAAAGTTGCCTCAAATTTATGATTGACGAGATTGTTAGGGGAATTTGAACAAATAAAACTTAAACATTAGACTAATGTCCTTACCAGTGTCACAAGAGATCCTTCTTCAATTTTTAAAAAAATGTCGGTGGTTTGCCGGAAAAGCGAGGCAGGTTACCTCCTGTGAAATTAGCTCGAAACTTCCTTTTGGTGACACCGAAATCTGGATCGTGGATGTAAATTACCAAGAAGGTGACAGCGAAAGTTATCAGTTACCGGTTGTTGAAGTAGCTAAGCTACCTGACTTTACTACCGAACAAACCGTTATCACGGAGTCTGATAGTACCTACCTGATTGATGCAACCTACGCCGAGTCTTTTCGGAAGAATCTGTACGCCCACATTTATAATGCAAAGTCGGTTGGGAAAAAGGGAAGTAAATTGGTTTTTATCCGGGGTAAAGGGCTCAATGAGGAAGATCACCCAGAACATATTGAAACCAAAGTGCTTCCGGTAGATTCCAGCAATTCGGCACTTATCTTCGGAGACGGCTATTTTTTTAAACTCTATCGTAAGTTATTCCGTGAGACAAATCCGGAAGTTGAAATGGTCAAGTTTCTTACGGAACACTCCTCTTTTCGCCAGATTCCGGCTTTTTGTGGTAGCATTACCTGGCAAAACTCTGGATCAGGCGATATAACGTTGGGTATGATGCAGCAAAAGGTAGAAGCCCAAAAAGATAATTGGAGCCTCACCGGCGACTACCTCAATGATTTCCTTTACGCGGTGCCAAACGATGTTTTCACCATCAAAGAGGATGTGTTTGAACAGATAGCCTTGCTGGGAAAAAGGACCGGTGAAATGCACACAGCTTTGTATAATCCCAAGGCCGAACCCGACTTCGCACCGGAGCCGTTTACGGACGCATACCGACGGTTCTTGAGGCAGCGACTAGCAAATTTGCTTGATTCCCGGTACACTTTATTGATTGATAAATACCGCACGCTCGATGAACCTACCCAACGGTTGGCCTGGAAATTTATGGAATCGAAGGAGCTGATTAACGAGTTTTCGGACGAACTTTCCCGGCAACCTCTCGATTCACTTCGGGTAAGAATTCATGGTGATTACCACCTGGGACAAGTTTTGAGTGCCGACGAGGATTTTATCATAATTGATTTTGAGGGCGAGCCGGAAGCCAGCATTCAAGATCGTAAAATAAAACATTCGCCCCTGAAAGATGTAGCCGGAATGGTGCGAAGCTACCACTATGCGGTGTCTTCAAAGGTCTTTAATAGTGAGGAAACCAAGCATATCAGTCCGGAAAAGTTACTGACCGTGACGGACCGCTGGTACAAACTCATGAAGGATACCTATGTGGAATCTTACATGGATGCCATTGGGTGGCCCCACCCTCTGTTCAAGGATCAGAACGAGATCAACTCCCTGATGCTTTACTATCTCCTTGAAAAAGCAGTATATGAGTTAGGCTACGAATTGAGTTATCGACCAGACTGGGTTAAAATACCCCTCAAAGGAATTGTCGACGTGATTAGGGAAGTGGAAAAAATGCACGGATAGCATTCCTAAATTGGTCGGAGATCGAAAAGATGTTTACTTTGGCAATAGATTTAGTACAACCTGTTATTCTTAGGATACAAAATGGCAAAAAAGACCAGTAAAAAAAGTACCGAAAAGGAGCCAATTCCTACTACTACTGAGAAACAAGTGCAGTCCGATTTTACCCCGGATCAAGCTCCTGTATTGAATGCAGTAGAAAGCGTTAGCCGTTTTTCGGAATTTGATATCTTCCTATTCAAGGAAGGAAAGCATTTCAAATTATATGAAAAGCTGGGCTCTCATGTGATGGAGTACCAGGGAGTAGTAGGCACTTATTTCGCGGTTTGGGCGCCTAATGCGAACTCAGTTTCAGTCATTGGTGATTTCAATGGTTGGAATCGGGAAGGACATGCTCTTAACCCCCGCTGGGATGCGTCGGGAATTTGGGAAGGTTGGATACCCAATATTGGTAGAGGAGAGGTGTACAAATACTTCATAATATCTAATAATGGGCAACACCTTGAAAAGTCAGATCCATTTGCGCTTTGGTGTGAAATCGCCCCTAAAACGGCCTCCATTGTGTGGGATACCTGGTATGAATGGGAAGACGCAGACTGGATGAAAGTCCGTAAGGAAAAGAATAAACTAAATGCTCCCATATCGGTGTATGAAATGCACCTGGGCTCGTGGAGACGCGACCCATCTGACCCGGAGCGGTATCTGACCTACCGTGAAATTGCGGATGCCCTAATACCTTATTTGACGGAAATGGGTTTTACTCACGTTGAGTTCATGCCCATTATGGAGCACCCCTACGCTCCTTCCTGGGGATATCAGATTACCGGCTATTTTTCCGTAGCCTCCCGAATGGGAACCCCGCAGGAACTTATGTACCTCATCGATCAGCTGCACCAGGCAGGAATTGGGGTGTACATGGACTGGGTACCTTCGCATTTTCCGGGCGATGCCCACGGTCTTTACCGTTTTGATGGATCGGCCCTCTTTGAACACGAAGACCCACGTAAAGGGTACCACCCCGACTGGAAAAGTTATATTTTCAACTACGGCCGTAACGAGGTAAAGTCCTTCCTGATTAGTAATGCTATATTTTGGATGGATCGGTACCATACGGACGGCCTCCGGGTGGATGCTGTGGCCTCCATGCTTTACCTTGACTACTCTCGGAAGCACGGAGAATGGATACCCAACGAATTTGGCGGACGCGAAAACCTGGAAGCCATTGCGCTATTACGTGAGATGAATCAGGCTGCCTACAAAGAATTTCCTGATATTCAGACCATCGCCGAAGAGTCAACCGCCTTTCCTGGTGTTTCTCGTCCGGTATTTGTCGGTGGCCTTGGCTTTGGCATGAAATGGATGATGGGCTGGATGAATGATACCATCAAATACTTTGAAAAAGATCCTTCCTTCCGGAAATGGCATCAGGACCAGCTTACATTTAGTCTGGTGTACGCCTTCTCCGAAAACTTTATGCTCCCTTTCTCACACGATGAGGTAGTATACGGGAAGGGCTCCATGATCAACAAAATGCCGGGGGATGCATGGCAAAAATTTGCCAATCTGCGTTTGCTATACAGTTACATGTATACCCACCCCGGTACGAAACTCATGTTTATGGGGAGCGAGTTTGGGCAGCCCTCCGAATGGAACTTCGAGAAAAGCCTCGATTGGCACTTACTCGATGCTCCCATGCATAACGGCATGAAAGAATGCGTGAAGTCACTCAATACACTCTATAAATACCAACCAGCCTTTTATGAGCAGAGTTTCTCACACGATGGTTTTGAATGGATTGATACCCAGGACCGGGAAAATCCGGTGCTGATATATGCCCGTAAAGGCCTAAATCACGCAGAAAACGTGGTGATTGTACTTAACCTGACCCCAATACCACGTATGGGGTATCGGGTTGGCGTGCTTTCCGAGGGTAATTGGTCGGAGGTTTTCAATAGTGACCAGGAGAAATTCGGGGGTAGTGGTGTTGGTAACCCTGAGTCTTTACCCACTGATAACAAACAGTGGCACGGCAGACCCCAATCTATTCAACTCAATTTACCACCTCTCGGTGCGGTTGTCTTGAAAAAGTTATAAATTATCCAAGAATGCCGGTCACCAAAAACCGGCATTCTTTTTGGCCTCTTTTTTATACCTTTGTCCCACGATCACAACAAATCAGGAAATTAAGAAGGAATGAAGAAGATAGTACTACTAACCTTGCTTATGTTTATTGCTGGTACTCACGGATACGCTCAGCGTATGTCGAGGGTGTCAACCGGATTAGACTTTGGAACTGGATTCAAAGGCAGTCAACTTGCTCCTTCCTTACTCTACTATCAGGCTTTGAACCCCGCTAATGCACCTTGGTTTCAAGTTAGCGCTGGCGCCCGAATATGGACCTACTTGGCCAATGACATAAATCTCACCGCTCCGGCTAATGCCACGCAGAGCGACATCATGCAGCTAAGCCGGGCGTCGGCTACGGGTATGAATTTTATGGTGGGTTTCAACGTTACCGTTGCCAGGAAAGTGGATATTGGAGTAAATGCCGATATTCTGGGTTTTGCCTTTGGGAAAAGAAGAAATTCTTTGTATAAATTGGCCGCTCCGGGTACTGCCCCAGATTCCATTTTAGCCCTTAATAATACTGATATTGGCATAGCCCCGGCTAACCTCAACATTATACCTACGTTCAAGACCAACAATAGTGGTCAGGCCGAAGCATTTGTTCGAATTTGGTTAACCCAGGAGTTTGGTGTAAAAGCTGGCTACGTGTGGGGTCAGGTAGCCTACCGGTCGGATGCTAAGCTAAACAACGGTCAGGGCCGTTTTTCGAGTACTTATGGGATGCCCTTTATCTCGTTGTCAATACCGCTCTATAATTAGGAATCAGATTTCTCTTTTTCATCGCTTTTCTGGGTCACCTCTGTCTTTGACCGTATATTGAAAAAACTACGCTTGCCAAGGGTTTCTTCCATGTCGATTAGTTCGAGTTGAAGGGCCTTGATGGATATGGAGATTTCGATGACTGAAAGCCCAAGAGCCGTAATTTGAAGCCCGAGGGCGCCGTAAAACAGGACTCGGGCGGTCACTAAGTTCCCTTGGAGTAGCAAGAGTATGCATATTGCGCCCAACAGCAGGCTCATGACGGCAAAAGCCTGAATCGTCCGGATTAGGCGCAAACGCATGTGTAGGTTCTTAATCTGCGCAACCACGATACCGTCAGGATTTTTCTGGAATTGCTTATGCAGGTCCCGGATCAGATTGGCTATGGACAGAAACCGATTGGTAAAGGCAATCATGAGAAGAGAAACCGTTGATAAAAGTAGGGCCGGTGTGCTTAATGTTAGTTCCATAAAGGTCAGTAGTGGGGTAATCCTGAGAAGCCAAAACAGAAAGCCTGTTCACTTGCTTAATAGTTCGGAAACGATTGTACACGAAGGAAACAAAAAATATGGCTGAAAAACTCACTGAATCGCATAAATATCAAATCTGGGCCGACAAGCTCGTCAAGAATGGCCTCGCTATTCATAGCGTAGAAGAAATCTACTCTCGCCGAAAACGTAACGGAGAGATACTATTCTCCCTGCTAATGACGGACGCTACCACGCCCGAAGGAGATAAAATCCCACCCATTTGCTTTTTGAAAGGGGAGGTAGTTTGTGTATTGATTTGCTTCATCGACAAAGAAACCCGTGAAAAGTACCTTTTATTGGTAAAACAGCGGCGTATTTGTGACGGGTCACATGCCTACGAGCACCCCGCCGGCATGCTAGATAGCGAAAGTGATCCGGCAGCGGTGGCGGCCCGGGAAGTACAGGAGGAAACCGGAATTACCGTAGCAAAAGAGGATCTTACCCGCTTATTGGATAAGGCCTGCTACCCATCGACGGGTACGAGTGATGAAGCGATGTATTTCTATTTCTGCGAACTCGAATTAACAGCGGCCGAAATTCAATCCTACCACGATCAGCATCAGGGAGTGGAATCTGATCACGAACGGATAACAACCTACGTAGCTCCCTTCGTGGAAGGCCATCAGCTCATTACCAATACCAATGGTATCCTGCTCGACTACCTGTACCTGAAAGAAGTTCAGGATTGGGAGTTGTTAAAGCAGCTGTAAATCAGCGCCTAGGCTTGGTATTTGAAATAATTGATAAAAAGAGCAGAACAACTGTTGCCTGATTTTTAAAAATACACCTATATTTGCAGCCCGATACATGCACCCGTAGTTCAATGGATAGAATTTTGGTTTCCGGTACCGACGATAGGGGTTCGAATCCCTTCGGGTGCACAATACAACAAGTACACGTTCTTTTTCATCCTGTTTTCGCCTTTTTTCGTGCCTGTGGGTACGGTAGTTAATTAGTGGCATGGTATTATCTAAGGTATGGCGTTCAATGTCCCCTAACTTAATACCACAGTACATGCAGATTAAAAAAGATTCATGCTACGAATCAATTTTAGGCCCAAAAAGCAACAGGCTGGAAACAATGCCTACCTCTATTGTAGAATTAGGCTAAACGGCGAAGTGGCGACCGATTTCAGCACCGGCATAGAGAGCGGGCCGGGCTGGAATCAAGGCGCCCAACGGTTCGGCGGTAACAGCCGGGCGGCCCAACAAAACAACACTACCCTACACGAAGTAGAAGCGGACATTCGGGAGTTGCTATCAGACATGAAGCAACGAAATGCAGACCTGACGGCCTCCCAACTGCGGAACGCCTATTTACATCGCGAGAAACTAACCTTACTTCAACTCTACTCTAATCACTTGGTAGATTTTCGGGCAAGGATCGGCCAGCCGGGCTACTCCGATAGTACCTATCAGACCCACGTGGCTATGGGTCAAAACATGGTCAAGTTTTTGTATTTTAAGCGCAGGAAGGATATAAACCTACGTGAAGTAAATATGGGGTGGGGTAGGGTGTTTATTCGCTACCTCCGGGTAGTGCGTGGCTTCTCACAAAATCACCTAGTACGCAACGTTCGACACCTGGTAAAACTACTGGAAGATGCCCGGCGGGATGAGCTAATTACCCATAACCCGCTCGAACTACTCCACGAAAAGAAGACGGCCCCCGGACCGGTGAAGTTCTTACCCTTGGAAGAAATACAGTTGCTCGTAGATAGCCCCTACCTTACGGCGGGTCAGCAACGGATTGCCGATACTTTCGTTTTTGTGTGCTATACGGGCCTTAGCTATTGCGACCTCCAAGCGTTCAGAACCGATAAGCACTTGGTAGAAATACGCGGAAGGAAAGTAATTGTAGATATCCGGCAAAAATCGGGTAGCCTGTTTTTTGTGCCGCTACTGCCGCAAGCGGAGCGGATACTTACCAAGTACAAGGGAGTACTACCCATCATCAGCAATCAGAAAACAAACGCGGTGCTAAAAGACATCGCGCGGGCGGTGGGCATCGACACTCACCTGACTACCCACGTAGCCCGAAAAACAGCGGGTACCTTCCTGCTAAACAACGACGTACCCATTAAAACCGTTAGCCGGATACTTGGACACAAATCAGTTTTGACGACGGAGAAAATTTATGCACATTTACTTGACGATACCGTTTTACGGCATACCGAACATTTATTTAACCTCGAAACAATCCCACAATGAAAAAATTACTAGTGCTTATGGCTTTGAGCCTTGCGGGCTGTGACATCCAAGATACGTTTGCGCCACGGCCCAATATGAAGATTGTCGCCACCGAAACCACGGCCGGCCGCGTGGTGCTCGTTGCCACGGGTGAGCATTTCGATAGGGTAGAATGGCAGATTGAAGGAGCGCCCAACGTGTTGACGGGTACGCAAGTAACCCACACATTCCCGCGCAATGGTATTTATTCGGTAACGCTCACGGGCTTCAAAAAGAAGAGAACAAATTTCACAACAAACGGGGTAAAGGTAACAACAGCCCCACGGTAGATACTCCAACCCAAAAAAAAGGCCGTCTGAATTTCAGACGGCCTTTTTGCTTACTAGGAGCACAAGAAACAAAACAACGAAAATAAATAATATTGAGAGCGTCACCTTTTGGCGGAGTTGTTCGCTACGTGGGCGGTAGTATTGGAGTTCATCTAAAAAGTGATCGCAATTATACCGCGTTACGTGGTACCGCCGGGTAGTTTCTAATTCTTGGAAAGTACGCCAGGTTTGATCAATATCTATATTTACGGGCCGGGTGCTTAGTACGTCGTCGCCCTGGGCGGTATATTCTACCAAGGTTAGTACTCTGGGCCTTATGCTGTGTTGGGTAATATCCATAACGTACAGCTCACCCGTGCCGGGCTTGGGTACTACCATTGCTTCGTGGTAGATCAGGCCATGCCAGCGTTTTGGAAGGGTACGTATTATGTAGGGGGTCATGTTTTACACTTTTTTTTCGGGTGCAAACCTCACCCAACTAAACAAACAAGTATAGATTAGCATACACCATATCTTCCAGCGTGGCGCCTTGCTTACGGTCATTCTTACGGCAAGCATTAAGTTAGATAGTAGCCGGGCGTGTTGCCTACCTATAAGATCAACCCCTATACCGTTTTCGTGTTCGTAGTCGTGGGGTATCGCTTCATTGGCCCCGGCGCCGTGCGGGTGTATCAACGGATACACAACCCACGGGCCGGAAATAAAATCAGTAGTATATCCCTCGGGTATAACATACTCCCCCAACGGGTACGGAACGGATACACTTTCCACCAGCGATGAAAGCTCTCGATCAGCCTTTGGCGGACTTCCGACAGGGGAACCTGGCAGATGCGGGCGTAAGCGAAGGCCAGCGAGCCGAGCCAGCAGCCACTCTTCTCATCCGTCAGGGTCAGATAGCAGGCGGGGGGGCC
>JBDNFP010000373.1:0-6289 GCA_041689775.1 Spirosomataceae bacterium | reverse complement strand
ACATCAACAAACACTATTTCAAAACAGGAACATATGGCGACTCCGTCGCTGAATGATCAACCCTTTATAGACACTACCCCTATGACCGAACCACCAACGGCACTGGGAAAGTCAATGAGCAGACTTTGGGATACGCAAAAACCTTACGATTAAAAGATAATCAGGGGAACATGACCAAGTACCGGATTCCGACCTTGGAGGAGACTTTGCAGTGGGGACACGGGAAAGTACTATTTACGCCGGATGTAAAGCGAAGTGTACCCTATCAACGAGTGGTGGAGGCCGTACAGAAAGCCAAGGCTCAAAACTACGTGGCTATAATAACGTACTCGGCCACTCAGGCCAAATTGGTCCATCGGCTTGACAGTAGTGTCTTGATCTCGGTGACCATTAGGTCGGAGGATGATTACAACCGTCTACGGGCGGGCGGCATTCCGGACAACAAGATGATCGCTTTCGTAGGTACAGGAGAGGCGTCCTCCGAGTTATACCGTTTTCTGCATGAAAAGAAAATACTCACGATTTTAGGCACGATGGGAAACTTGGATGAAATGGCCGAAGCCCGGGGTGAGAGTACCTACCAGAAATTTATTGACAATGGGGTGGATATCCTCTCCACGGATCGCGCGCTGGAAGCGGGACGTTCGCTGAAAATCATTAAATAGGCGATTATTGTTCCAGTTTACTCAGTAACACGATTATATCCTTCTCGGATCGTAGGTCAAGGTTTTCTTTCTGGATAATTCCTTTGGCGGTTGGGTGAAGCTTTGACAAAAGGCTCTTTTCACGTAGTCTGATCGGTTGTAAAGAACCATCGGCCAAGTGGAGAAACAGATCCTGATTTTTGGAATACTCATAATCGTACTTGATTGACTCGTTATACCCATTTCTTTCAACCTTATCCAAACGAGCCAGGTATTTTCTGAGTAGCTTGGTTTTACCCACATAGAGCGCTTCGAAGTATTGACCGTTGATTCGGATAAATGTTTGATCATTGATGGTGAATGATTCCGGGAAGACTTGCTTCTGGTCCTTCCCGATATCAACTAATAGGTAATCTTCCAGGATATTGTAGTTGAGTTGAAGGGTGATCGAACGATTATTTTGAAGAGGTACCGTACCTGTCTGCATCTTATTGCATAAAAAGGCAGTACCCTTTATGGATACTGTGCGGTAGCTGTTTTGCTCGCTGTTAGCGCGGTAATCGTATAGTTGAGCTTGGTAGGTATAGCGATGAATATCCGTAACGGAGTCATACGCAATTTCGGTTTGGGCCCAACTGAAGGCACTAACTAACAAAAAAGGTACTGTATAGATAAAAGTCTTCATGGCAATGATTCATAAATCGAAATCTTCCCTAATTTAACAAAAAAAGGGGAAGAAATATCCCTGTTACTCTTGCGTATATGCCTACTAGACAGTACCGTGGAATTATAGAGTTTGTGGTGGTGGCTACTTTGTTATGATTTTCTTCCACCACTATTACCTGCAAGCATAAAGTTATACCCGTGCAACGAATAGCTCGCATAAACGTCGCAAAATATGCAACGAATAAGTTTTGAATGCAACGAATGCTAGTTCCCCTCCAATCGGTATCGTAGGGTAGATAAGCCCAAATCAAATTTTTGAGATAGCTAGACCTACTTTTGTTTGCTGTCGGGGTGTTTCCACCCGATAGTGGTCAATGGCCGCTACCAAAATAGAATACATATATCTGAATCTCTTGCAGGTACACTGGAATCTGGCACTTAGGCCCGAAGACTATGCATATTCAAGTATTTCGGTTTACGAACTAGGTCATGAAAGTGCATTGACAATTGTGAATTATACGGATTATTTCTGAGGGTTCCTTTGTGTTTTGTCAGGTGGAAACACTTGACCCCACTCTCCATGTCGGGCGGAAACACCCGACACAAAAAACTTCGCTCACGAAGGGCTAACTAATGCGGAAACCGATAGGCTCAACAATGTCATCCGCTATGTTAAGCGAATTAGCTACGGGCTGATAAGGTTGGAACATCCCAGACTTAGTGGAATCGCCCAAGCCATCTAACCACAAAAAAAGTCAAAGAACCATAATTATTTGGCAAGGCTGTTTAAAGGGGTATTAATACCCCGCTGCCCCGAACTCTCTACAATAATGAGATGAATAATACTACTATCACCGATCTCTATTCACACATTTATAGTTGGCATACTTATTACTCGTAGTATCCTATCAGCAACGATTGTGGATGACAGTATATAAAAATGTAACCCTAATAATGTGTGAACTTTATAACTTCTTCCACAATAACTGCAACTTTTTTATTTTAAGAGTCAGTACTTTAAAGTAAGACTGTTTGGCAAAACTGCATTAGTGATTACAGAATAAAAAAATAGAAAATTCATTCTTCTGCTCAAAGTACGGAATGGATTTGGTTAAGAAAAAAATATTGGGAGACAGCAAAACTGAATAACAGGCAACAGTGTTTCTGACGAAACATTTAAAAACATATATAATGATAAATCAAAGAAGAATAAAAAAATTAATTATGAAAAATGTAATTTATTTTTTTTCGGTCTTATTAATGTTTTCTTTTTTAATGCAAGCATGTAGTTCCAGTAAAAATCCTGTAGATGGAAAGAACAAATCTATAAACGCAGATTTTAAGGGAATTAAGACCTATTCCTGGAGATCAGATATAGATAATATTCCAACAGATAAAGTTTTGATTGGGACTAATGGAATTTTTATTTTCAATAATGAATCAGGTAGGAAAATGATTAAAGATGCCGTACAATATGAATTGAGTGCAAAAGGATACCGAATGGTAGAAACTAATCCGGATATATTATTATCTTTTATAGTATTGGAACAGCCGGCAAGCCTTAGAACAACGCAGGGATATGTGACCGTGTGGTCGGGCGAGGTAAGAACCGAAGATAATGTATCATACACTGATATAAAGCCAGGAACTTTAATCATTAATATAACCAAAAATGATAAACAAATATGGCAAGGATTTGTGTCGGGCATATTGAAAGCAGAGGAGATGAATGATCAGTCTAAAGTTCGAAATGCTGTATCAATTATTTTTGAACAGTTTAGTTATAACAATAATAAATAAAAAAGTTTTAAGGAATACACATAAGAATGCTCCTTTTTAAACCCTCATTATTCATCAAAACTTCGTTATAGTTCATCTAGATTTATCAGAAATAGGCTAAATTACAATAAATCAGGTAATTAAACTTGAAGAGAATAGTTCATTATTTGAATTAAATCTAATAGAGTTTACGATTGACTTGTGATAATATGATGTATTTGAAGGCCATAAATTTAGCGCCGTAATAGATTTTATTACGAATAATTTTGGTTAAATAACCATTCAGTAAAAAACGGTGATAGCTATTCCGAAGTACTTACAATAGTAGAGCTAAAAGAGAAACACATAATTATATTAATTGATAACATGAAAATACAAATAAATTCCGACCATACAATCTCCGAAAATGAAAGGATGGATACCTCCTTTAAAACATTAATAGGGGACTCACTGAAATATTACAGTGAACATATTACTCGTATAGAAGTACATTTTTCGGATGAAAATGGAAATAAGGACGGACTTAATGATAAACGATGTATGATAGAGGCAAGATTAGAAGGTAAGCAACCAACTGCTGTTACTGCTCAGGCAGATACAATCGAAGAGGCATTAAATAGTGGGATCGAAAAAATGGTAGCTTTATTGAAAACAGAGTTGGGAAAAATGAATAACCATCATAAGCCGCAAGAATATACTAAACAATAGTTACAATAATTACTAAAAAAGTGGCAAAAGAGCTAATCAGTAGAGTTTATGTTCGCCTATTAGAATTAAATATCAAGATTAATATAAATGAAATATTTATAAGTCAAAAAATATTATTAATTCAATAGTTTAAGTAATTAAAAACAGATTAATATGAAACCAAATATAAATATTTTATTAGGTAAAACGATTAAAGGAACTGATGGTGAAATTGGAAAAGCAGAGGAGTTCTATTTCGATAACCATACCTCAGCCATCCGGTACATGATTGTAAAAATGGGAGAATAGTTTTCTAGAAAATAAGTTTTTATCTCGCCGTATATATTTTAAAAATATGAGAAGGAATCAAAAATAGTATATGTAAATCTTACTCAGGAAAAATAAAAAATAACCCTGATATTGACACGGATAAACCTGTTTATCGACAGCAGGAAGAGATAATGCTCGGATACTACTCCTGGCCAGGTATGGTTACGGGATGTACGGATACTGGGGGCTTGGTATGTGGGGGGATCCGGTAGTTGAAGAGAGCAAGGCAGAACAGGAAATGAAAGAAACTGAGTATACCAATGAAAATCCATATCTGCGAATCACACATGAAGTTAAAGATTATGATATTCATGCAACGGATGGTGATGTAGGTGAAGTGCTTGATTTTATATTTTATGATTCAACCTAGAAAATCCATTTTTTTGTTGTGGAAACCGATAATTAGTTTTATAAAAAAAAGGTGATTGTTTCTCCTAATTGTATAAAAAAAATAGATTGGGAAACCGGTGCTTTGATCATCAATACTACAACAGCCCATGTGAAGAATAGCCCAGAGTATAACCCAGAATAGGAATTAACTGAGGGTTATATGTTACTTATTCATGGTCACTATAACAGCTTACTGCTATAATTGTGCTCTATTGTGTGATCAACTAAAACGTTGAAAACGTATAACTAACTTAAATTTTTTCGTCATTAAAACTTATATAAATGTCCATTCAAACAATTAATCCTAATACAAATAATATGGTAAAATCATTCGAAGAAATGACGGAGAAAGCAGTGAATGATAAAGTGAAAAAAGCTCAGTTGACTTTTACTAACTGGAAAGAAATAAGCTACCATCAACGGGCTGATCTACTACATAAAGTAGCTGCACTCATGCGAATTAAAAAATCTGAACTCGCAAAAACCATCACCTTAGAAATGGGTAAACTCCTTGCCCAAGCAGAAGACGAAATTGACTTGAGTGCCGATATTATAGATTACTATGCCAATCATGGCGAAGATTTTCTTGCCGATAAAGTACTTGATCCGGAATATGGAGAAGCAATAATTCGCAACAGTCCCATTGGCGTATTATTAGGGGTAATGCCTTGGAACTTTCCTTTTTATCAGGTAGTTCGCTTCGCAGCTCCCAATATTATGGTAGGTAATACTATTTTGATAAAGCATGCCTCTATCGTTCCACAATGTGCTATCGCTATTGAAAAAATCTTCGAAGAAGCTGATGCGCCCGAAGGACTTTATACTAATTTATTTATCTCCGGCAAACACGCATCTGCCTTAGTTTCCGATAAAAGAATAAAGGGAGTTTCCTTGACAGGAGGGGAAGAAGCAGGTTCAAGTATTGCCATGGAAGCCGGAAAACATTTGAAAAAGGTTGTGCTGGAGCTAGGAGGTAATGATGCATTCATCATACTTGAAGATGCCGATATTGAAAAGACGGTGGAGTGGGCAGTTGCGGGAAGGATGAATAACAACGGTCAATCTTGTATAGCCTCCAAACGATTTATCGCCGTGGAAGCAATAGCCAATGAATTTATTCGAAAGTTTACGGACAAGTTATCAAAAATAAAAGTGGGCGATCCAATGGATCCCTCTTCTCAGTTAGGCCCTTTAAGTAGTGAAGAAGCAGCAGTGCATTTGGCCGATCAGGTGAAGCGTTCCGTTGATGAAGGTGCAAAATGTTTATTGGGCGGTAAACGTGTCAATCGTGAAGGTGCTTTTATGGAACCTACCATACTTACTGATTTGAAACCTGGCATTACTGCCTACCATGAGGAATTATTTGGCCCTGTTGCCTCTTTCTATGTGGTGACAGACGAACAAGCTGCCATTGACTTGGCCAACGATTCGGATTTTGGCCTAGGAGGTTCTGTATTTACACAGGATATCGAACGGGGTAAAAGAGTTGCCGATCAGATAGATAGCGGAATGGTATTTATCAATCATCCCACTTGGACACAAGCCGATCTTCCTTTTGGTGGAACAAAGCGTTCAGGTTTCGGTCGTGAACTATCAGCGTTGGGGATACAGGAGTTCGTTAATAAAAAACTCATTCGAGTAAGTAAGCTTAATGATCCGTTTTAAAAATACTAAAATCAAATACTATCGGAATATTTGGAATGGACTAACCATTATTTACAGGGCTTTCTTATAAAAACTTATTTCGACCAGAATTGGATATTTTGCATCACCAAGGAGATAGGAAAGTAGTT
>JBDNFP010000372.1:0-4420 GCA_041689775.1 Spirosomataceae bacterium | reverse complement strand
TTTGAATATTGATATTTATTTAAGAAAGTGATCTATTAAAAAAGGGAGTAAGTGGGCGATATTCCTGATTATTTCCTTTTTGATCGGTAATCTGTTGGTGGCCTATGGAGTAGGGGTAGATGAGTTGCAGAAAATCATTACGGAGCCCGTTGCTGAGCATGTTGGTCTCTTTACGGGTATCGTGGCTTTTACGCTTATTTTTTACTTCAATTTTGCTTGGCTACGCGATCAGGCCTGCACGGTGGTTTGTCCCTACGGGCGATTGCAGGGTGTACTGCTCGACCGCAACTCCGTGGTAGTAGCCTATGATTACGAGCGGGGCGAGCCGCGCGATAAATTGCACAAAGGCCAGGAACGCGCTGCCGGTGATTGTATCAGTTGTTACCAGTGCGTAGCGGTGTGCCCGACGGGTATTGATATCCGAAATGGTACCCAAATGGAGTGCGTCAACTGCACGGCCTGTATCGATGCCTGTGATAATATCATGGATAAGGTAGGCTTTGAGCCGGGGCTGATCCGGTATACTTCCGAAAATGCCATCGCCACCGGAACGAACAAGCTGATTACAGGGCGTACCATTGGCTATATCGTGGTTCTAACCCTACTGTGGGCAGTTCTTGGTTATTTGATTGTGACACGTACGGATACCGAGACCACACTTTTTAGGGCTCCGGGTACTCAGTTTATTAAAAACGCCGACGGGACAATAAGTAACCTGTATACGTTCAATATTTTCAACAAAACCAACCACGAGATCAGCCCGGAGATACGCATCGAATCGCCGAAGGGAACCATCCGCTTTGCCGGAAATCCCGACCTGAGGCTTGACGCCGCGGGGATGTCGCAGGGTACGTTCTTTGTGACTATTCCGGTATCTGAACTAGGGGCGCGTAAAACTAACGTACAGTTTACGGTGTATCAAGGGGAAAATAAACTCGAAGAGTTCGAGACAACCTTCATGGCACCGCAGGAATAGCTTTTGGCCATCGGCTATTGGCTATTTTGTACAGGGCCTGATGGCTTTAAATAATTTCCCCAAAACCACATTACAACATAAAGAAATGAAAACGCAACACCCCAATAATCTACCTCCCCAGTCCGAAAGCCGAAAGCCGAAAGCCGACTGCTGACAGCCGACCGCCGACTGCTGACCGCCGACCGCCGACCGAAACGTCGGACCGCGCCAGTAGCCGATTGCCAAGAATCAGCTGGGGCACGGGTATCGCTCTGCTCTACATCGGCTTTGTGGTAGGGATGCTCACGCTCGTGACCATGAGTATGAACCAGAAAGTAGACCTTGTAACGGAGGATTACTACGCTCTGGAGCTGGGTTTTCAGAAAAAGATAGATAAAGTGCAGCGAGCCAACGCTCTGGCTGAGCCCCTCCGCTGGGAGGTGACCGCTGACGCGATAAAAATACAGTATCCGTCTGCCATGGAGAGAGCGAAGCTTACCGGGAAAGTTATATTCTACTGCCCCTCCGATAACCAGAAGGATAGTGAGTTTAACGTATTGCCCGATGCGCAAAACCAACAAAGTATTCCATTGAGTAAGTTACAGTCGGGACGCTATAAGCTTCAATTTGACTGGAAAGACGGTGAAACTACCTTCTGGAACGAAGGTGTGGTCACCATTCAAAACTAACAACTTCCTACACCTATGCTTTTCCTCGCTTTTTCATTGGGTATCATGAGCAGTTTCCACTGTGTGGGAATGTGCGGGCCCATTGCGTTAGCGCTGCCTATTCATAAAGGTAGTAAGTCAAGGCAGATCGCTGGACTACTGAGTTATAATCTTGGCCGTGCCACTACCTATGCTTCGCTGGGTGCCCTCATTGGTGCCTTAGGTAATGGCATGGGTAGGGTACTTGCGCTACCTGTCCATCGCGGCGGGAGTAGTGATGTTACTATATGCCGTTTGGCCCTCCCGTCTGGATCATGTCTTGCGGGTACCGGCTTTCTGGCAAAAATCAGTAGCAAAAGTTAAGTCCGGCATGGCAGGTTTACTCCACAGCCGGAGCGTGGCGGGGTGGGTAGCGCTGGGCATGCTCAATGGTTTATTGCCCTGCGGGATGGTCTACCTGGCCGTGGTAAGTGCCGTGGCGATGGGTAGTGCTCAGCAGGGAGCTGCCTACATGTTTTTATTTGGCTTGGGTACGATCCCGGCCATGATGGCTGTTGGTTTTTTCAAACAATGGTTTAGCCCCGTAGTACGAACAAAAATGCGCCGTCTGACGCCTATTCTGATGGCCGTGGCCGGGGTGTGGCTCGTGGCCCGGGGGCTTATGATTCAGTTTCCGGTTAATTTTTCCGGGGCGCCTACGGAGATACCTCTTTGTCATAGCCCGTCTTTGCGTTGAAAACGACTGATAGCAAGGTTATAAACTCTCTCACTAATCGTGTTAGCTAACCCTGATCTGTGATCGGGTGTTGTATTTTTTTGCGTTTAAAACGCAAGGGGATGTACCAATGACTACAAATCGGCTGGATGCCGCAGGAAGCCGTCCATTTTTTTACTAAATCTTCTGTTCACTTCACACAGGCAACGGATGAGGAATATTCACTTGACAAAAGTCAATTTTGGTTGTCTTTTTTAAATTTCTTGTCACTGGTTTTTCCCTCACCTAGGCCTGTGTCCGCATTTAGAGTATATACACAAATCAGCGCTGATAGATTTAAATGTCCAATTCCGTGGAATGTGTCTCCGCAGCCCTAGCGAGAGAGGTCCGTGGGGACATAATCCTGGGTGGAATCAATGGTCTAACCCCCTATTTCTTGGACACGCACTCATCAAAGTCATTCGCATTTGATGCCTATAAATTATAAAAAGCAGCATTGTAATAATGCCTGCGGGGACACAGGCAACGGATTAGGTAATAGTAGATACGATCCTACTCACAGAAGCATAATTTCAAGCCCTTTCCTATCAATCAACTGGACGTTATTAGAACGAGCTAACTCCTGAGCTGAGGCAGTAAAATAGTTGTTCGTTACTACAATTGCCCTATTAGCCCCATAATGTATTTTTGCTGCTACTACCTCTTGAACAGCTTTATTAGTTACAGGACTACTATATTGCTTGACCTGAATTACAACTTTTTCGCCTAGTCTTTCCAATATGACATCAGCCCCTTGATCTCCTGAGGCTTTTGTTACTAATGCATGATACCCTTTATCTTGAAATAACTTCGCTACAAACGATTCAAATGCTAATGGAGACATAGTATCAGCATCTACAAGATGGAATCTTCTCTCCTCCAAAAAAAGCGACTTTCTCAACTGAGATGTCTTTGACTCTATTTCCTTTTTCTTCAAATCTTTCTCCAAACGTTCTAGTGGAGTATTAGCATTAATAACCTCTTTACTAATGAGCAAACAATAGAGTTTTGAAATTTCCCCACATGCATTATCACCGTATACAGTTAGAGTAGCCTGTAAATAGTCATCATAAGAACTTGGGATTTCCATTTGAACTGCCTGATTAAATATCTGTTGGAGATGAAGCTGACCTTCAACATTAAGGAAGTTTGTTATTTCCTCCTCACTAATCGTCCAACGGGAAGTTATTACTTGTCTCAGTGTTTGTAGGTGATAGTTTCTATCCCGCTTATAATCACTGTTTGGATATATCTGAACATACTTTGTTAATAACTGATAATCCTCTGACTTTTTGAAAGCAATTATTGTGTCCTTTTTTGCTTCCATCTCATTCGCAAGTTTAATATCTTCGCCTTTTTGCTTGACATTCTTTCGATATAGGGAATAGACATATAAGGCAACTGCGGGGAGGATAACAAATATAAAAAACGTAACCCAAAACGCCCTAGTAGAGGAGGCGATTATAATAAACAGCACTATAATGAACAAAATCCTTCCACCTACACTATCAAAAAAGTCATTCATCGCATTAAAAATATGCTTTGCACAAATTAAAAAACCAATATAGTAAAATACGCTTTCGAAGCTACTAGAAACTTAGTAAGTGGCTAAGGATTATCTCTCTTTAATACCTAATGACTCTATTTACTGCTGATAATAGGGCATTTAAGCCTTAAGAAAACTTACCTCACCTAGGTTTCCCCACAAACCCTATCCAATCGTTCTACGCACTCATCAAAGTCATTCGCATTTGATGCCTATAAATTATAAAAAGCAGCATTGTAATAATGCCTGTGGGGACACAGGCAACGGATTAGACATTAGTGGCCAGATGCGTGGTAGGGTTCAAAACCTTGCCCCGAACTGCTCATACCCCTCACAAATCCAGACAGGTGATGGGTACCTTAAACTCCTGACCCAGAACTGTGTATCCCCACAGGCCCTATCCAAGGTCTGAAAACTGGACAAAATGAATAAAAGCGATGGAAATCTTGTTTGGAGAGAGTGAAAAACCAACAAGACATCTTCGCATCGCTTTTGGA
>JBDNFP010000371.1:0-6610 GCA_041689775.1 Spirosomataceae bacterium | reverse complement strand
GTCAAAAGTAACAAATCTTCCTCTGTTTCTACCACGGATTCCTTTAGACTATCGGCTCTGCTTTCGGCGAGCGTCCTACCGAAAGTAACGAGATATTGCCGCTCGAAAAGGTTGAGTAAATTCGTGAAACGTTGCTTATTACATCCAGTTGCCGAACGCCATTGCCGTTCAGTGTTTAAGTCGTTAATTGAAATGATCATATCATATATACGAAAATATTTCCAATACAACAAGTCTATTGTAAATCACTTAAAAACTGGTATCTAATAAGCTACCAGCTACATAATAACTTTATAGAAGTCCATCCCAGCTACCCTGACGGTAGTATTGCAGAATCTTCTGGTTCATTAAATATTCATAGGAAGACCGGATCTCGTTGGCCTCCGCCCTGGCCAGATTTGCCTTAGAAAGCGAAAACTCAAAAATAGTGGCCGTACCCGCATTGAGTCGGCTCGCTACGGTTCCAAAGCTGGCTTCCAGTGCTTCGGCCTGATCCCGGGCCGCTTCGAAGCGGTCGCGGGAAGCGGTAACATTGAGCACACTCTGCTCGATGGACTGCCGAAGTATCTGTTTGGTTTGGTCCAACTGATTGGCCGCTATGCGCTCCTGTACTTTGGCGAGCTCGATACGGGGGCGGGTTTGCCAACGGCCCATAATGGGTACATACAACCCTAAACTCAACGAGCCGTTCCGGGTAGCGTTCAGCTGCTTAAAATAGTCAAGTTGTTTATTGGTAGAAGCGTAAAAAGCCCCAAAATTCGTATTGAGGTTGAGCGACGGCAGATTCAGCGCCCGAATCGATTTTAACTGATACCCAACACTCTGCCGGCGAAGCTCCGCCGCCCGAATGGTGGGAAAATTAGCCTGCGATTCTCCGTAAACTGCCTCCGTGAGCTCTGGCTCACTCGCCAATATGGTTAGGGGTTTCAGTTGGATGCTGTCGTCCGGGTGAACATTCAATAGTTGGAACAAACTAAGACGAGCCCCCCGGTAATTATTCAGAGCCGTTACTTCCTCAAATCGATCGTTACTCAGCTGAGACTTGATCTCGTAGAGCATATTGGCACCGATCACCCCGGCATTTACCTGCTTCTGTACGCGGTCTACCTGCTCACGACTGGAAAGTACCTGCTGCTGCGCCGACTCATAGAGCGCTTGTGCCGCCAACACCTGTACGTAGGCCTGCACCATCAATAAGGTCTGATTATTACGGACTACCAAGCTATTTTCCTCGCTCGATTCTTTCAACAACTGAAATTGGCGAATCTGATGTTGTACCTGAAAGCCCTGAAAAATAGGTAGCTGTACCCCAGCACCGACGTAGCTGGAATTATACAGCTGATCAATATAGGCGTTGGTAAAGCGGTCGATACTACGCCCCAAATTTAACCCCTGACTAAGATTGACACCCAACGAGGGCAATTGCTGCGACTTAGCCTGCTGCCACTGCGCCCGGGCGGCATCCGCCTGCAAGCGACCGTCGCGGTAGGTCAGGTTATTATTGACCAACAACTCGGCACATTCTTGTAAGCTAAGTACCGACTGGGCCACCGTTGGTAGGTGTAGAAAAAACAGACCTAGTAATACTAACTGCACTAGTATCTGATGGAAAATTTTTAGGGAAACCATGGCTAATAGAAATTTTTGTAGTGTCTGTTGGGCATTTTCGAAGCAAGGGAATAAAGCCTCAGGCCATCCACCCATCTTTCAAGCGGATGGTCCGGTGACCATACCCGGCGTTTTTCTCGGAGTGCGTTACCTGAATAATCGTGACTTTATCTTCCTTATTCAGTTTTTGAAACAACTCCATAATCTCCTCCGCCTGCTCCGAGTGAAGGTTTCCGGTGGGTTCGTCGGCAAATACCACCTTCGGATTGTGCACAATGGCCCGCGCCACGCCTACCAGCTGCTGCTGCCCGCCCGAGAGCTGACTCGGAAACAAATCTTTCTTGGCTACCATGTTGAAGCGATCCAATAGCTCAGCGACCCGGCTCTTCCGCTCGGAAGAAGGCACCCCTTTGTACAAGAGCGGAGTCTCGATGTTTTCGTACACGGTTAGCTCGTCGATGAGGTGATACGCCTGGAACACAAACCCGATCTGATGACGGTGTAATTCCGTCCGCTTCTTTTCACTTAGTTTTTGCACCGGTTCGTCCAGAAGTAAATATTCTCCTTCGGAAGGTTCTTCCAGCAGGCCCAGAATATGCAACAAAGTTGATTTACCCGAACCCGAAGGTCCCATAATCGAGACGAATTCCCCTTCCTTTATATCAAGACTGATGTTGCGAAGTACATAGGTTTTACCAAAGCCAGCGGGGTAGTGTTTGGCAATATTTTCCAGTTTGATCATAGAGTTTTTTGGATGTTAGAAAGTTGACAGGTACTCATCAATTTTCCGAATTGTATGAAAGCGATAAAGTCACTTACCAACAGTATTGAAATTTACGTACCACAATACCATACATCTGTTTATCAATTACTTACGAAAAACTATATATAAAAAATGTCCGAAAGCGTACAATTACTGTACACTTTCGGACGGTGCTGATGAAGCGTAAAACGTGGATTAAAAGGAATAAATCTCCCTCAGGTCGCACTTTATTCCACGGTCTTGATGTCTACTATTTCAATGGCTTCTACCTCTAAAATTTTACCCCACCCACAGGTTAGGTTCCTTTTTTCATTGCTGGTCCGGTACTTGATATCCACATCAATAAACGAGTAAGCGTCTTCGGTTCCGAACTTTGGTACGGCGGCCTTTACTTTGGGCTCGGAAGCACGGGTCGGCACATAGTTAGTAATAGTGGTAGAATCAGCATTCCAAACTTCGAAATGCCAGTCGCAGCCATCCACGGCCAGATTACTAACGATCCGGGTGCGAGTTTCGATGGTTTGGGTTGATATTTTTGTGTCAGAATTATCACAGCCTATCCAAAGCAGAAGGCTCAATAAGGTTAAGGTAAGTTTCATAGTATTTGATGAGATCAAGGTTTTAGTTTGTTAATGGTAAGACCCTCGTCAGTACCAAAGGGTTGGAATGGATTAGGCCTGCAATAGGTCAGCGAACCAGCGTCCAGAACTTTTGATGGTTCTTTTTTGCGAAGTATAGTCCACGTGGACCAATCCAAAACGGGGGTGGTACCCTTCGGCCCACTCAAAATTGTCGAGTAATGACCACACAAAGTAACCTTTCAGGTTTACTCCTTCCCGCTTGGCACGCAGGGCTTGTTGTAAATAATCACTAAAAAAATCGATCCGTTGGGGGTCGTGGATAGCCCCATGATGTAATTTATCAGTAAATGCCGCTCCGTTTTCGGAAATAATCAGTTCGTTGATACCCACATATTCTCCAAACTGTTTCAGGATGTGATAGAGGCCTTCGGGGGCTACCTCCCAGCCCATCACCGTGCGGTGGCCCGCCGGCTTCATTTCTTTAGCCCACAGCAAAGGGAAAAGATACGAGTGCTTCACGACCACCCGAAAGTAGTTTTGTAGCCCTACAAAATCAAAATCAAACCGCAGTTTTTCGTCATCGCCGGGTCGGAAGTATTTTTGAATCTTACCTAGAAAAGGAAAAGCATCCACCGGGTACCCCAAGCCCAAGCTAGGCTCCACAAAAAGTCGATTGAGCAATGCGTCGACCCGCTTAGCCGCTCTGACATCCCGTCCGGAAACCGTGTAAGGTTCTACGTGCGAACATGAAAAGGTTGTGCCTATCCGAGCACCCGTAACATTGCGTCGTACTATGCGCCCTCCCTCCGCCTGGCAGAGAGCCAAGTGATGTACTACGGGTAAAAAATTGGTTAATCCACGTCGCCCCGGCGCGTGCAGTCCCGTGGTGTAGCCTAGCGTCGCTACCGCCATGGGTTCATTTAGAATGAGCCAGTACTTTACCTTGTGGCCGTACTCCTGGGTACAGAAATCGGCGTAGTCCACAAACCAGTCGACCACGTCTCGGTTTTTCCACCCACCCTTATTTTCTAACGCTTGGGGTAAATCCCAGTGGTAGAGGGTAATCCAGGGCACAACGCCCAACGACAGGCATTGATCAATAATCCGGTGGTAAAAATCTACCCCCTCCGGATTGACGGTACCTGTACCTTCGGGGAAAATCCGGGACCATGAAATCGAAAATCGGTATTCCTTAAAACCTAGTTCGCGTACTAACGCAAGATCCTCTTCGTAACGATAGTAATGCTCGCAGGCTTGCTCAGCGTGGTGATTATTTTTGATCTTTCCCCGGCGTTTGGTAAAAGTATCCCAGATCGACGCCCCCCTTCCGTGGGTTGCGGTGGCGCCCTCGATCTGAAAGGCAGCCGTGGCAGTTCCCCAGAGAAAATTACTCCCAAAATCACCTTTGGAAAAAGGGGGCTCAGGTAAGCAAGTTTCCTTAACTCGTTCCTCGATCAATTCGCCAACAACTTTCAAAACACCATACTGTTTTCAGACTTTAACTCTTTGTTCGTGGAAGGTGAAAACGTATTCCGGTTCCAAAAGATTTCACCGAACTTAACAATTTGGTACCATTGAAAAAAACGTAACATTAGAACTACCACGTGTAGATATTACTCCCGAAAAAGCTTCTTATCAGCGTAGAAAGTCCCGAAGGGTACCAGCGAAGCAAGGAAGGCTAGAAACATCTTCCAGAGTGACCAACGGTATATTCGCCCCACCAACAGAACCATGGCAACGTAAACAATGAACAACAGACCGTGCGCCATTCCTACCACATAGTTGGGCTTGGGCATGGCGTACTGGTATTTAAGAATCATGGTCAGGCCGAGTAACGGAAAGGAACAGCCTTCCAGAAAGGCTATGATGCGAAAGCGCCCCAAAGCGGTGCTTAATAGTTGTGAGAGCATATTGTATATTGATGTTTTACTTTACGTTCAAAATAAGGACCGTAAACCCATGAGGGGTCGTTGAATGAAGATAACCGCTTCGTACGCCCTTTGGTTTCTTTTGAATGTGAACAAATTCTGCCTCTACTCCGACCGCAGTGAATCTACCGGATTCATTAATCCTGCTTTGATGGACTGATACCCAACGGTAACAAAGGCAATGGAAACGGCCACCAAGGCTCCAATCGCAAACACCCACCACTCAATCTCGATTCGGTAGGCGAAGTCTTGCAACCACTGATGCAGGAGATAGGCCGCCAACGGCGAGGCAATCAAAATAGCAATACCAACCAGAAGTAGAAAATCTTTGCTGAGCAAGGTTACGATGCTTGACATACTCGCTCCCAGTACCTTCCGGACGCCGATTTCTTTTGTGCGAGCTTCGACCGTAAAGGTAGCCAGGCCAAACAAGCCCAAACAAGCAATAAATATCGCCAACAGCGCGGCAATGGTAAATAGGTTCCCATATTGCTGCTCGTTATAGTACGCTTTCTGATAGCTCTCATCCATAAAAAAGTACTCAAAGGGATTGCCCGGAAAGCTGGCTTTAAATAACTTTTCCAGACTAGCTACCTTATCATTCATATTTTGGGGAGTGAGGCGAATACTGTAATAAACGGCGGAATTCTGAGGATAAAAAATAATAGGATCAATCTCATTTTGCAAGCTTGTATGATGGTAGTCTTCCACCACTCCGATCACATCCAAGTAGCGTTCATCCCATTTCACTTTGGTCCGCACGGCCTCTTCTGGTGAGTTAAATCCAAGTGCAGCCACAGCCTTCTCGTTAAGTAGTACTTTGGAATTATTATTCCATGCTACATTGACCTCGGCGGCCGTAAAATTACGTCCTGCTTTCAGTTCGATGTCATATATTTTTAGATAGCGGTCGCCAATAATGGCGAAGGCGTACGATTGGAGTTCGTCCTTAGGCTTTGATCCGGGCTGGGTAAAGCCCGCAGTCCGGAAATTATAAGACCGACTCGGTACACTATTCGAGGTAGCATAGTCTTGCACAAAGCTTTGTTGATCAATGGCATTGGCAAATGCCGAACTGCGGGTTCTAAAAGTACTATCCTTCCCAATTTCTGGTCCTTGTACCACCAGCACTTGTTCTGTATTGATACCCAGATCTTTGTTTTGCATGTACCTTAGCTGACTATAAATAACGATAGTAGCCAAAATGAGGCAAGTCGAGATAGCAAACTGCCCTACGACCAATCCTTTACGAAGCCAGATACCTTTGGCGTTATTGCTTACCTTCCCTTTCAGGGTTTCAATAGGTTTAAAATTAGAAAGCACCCAAGCCGTATAAAAGCCCGACAGCAGCGAACCTACCAGCAATAAACCCAAACCATAGAGCCACACCGGCGTTTTGGCCAGGACTTGAAAGGATACCTCTTTCCCAATCAAATCAACGAAAAACGGCTGTAAAATGCTAACTAATACGCTAGCAAGTACGAAACCGAGCGTATTCGTGAGAAGCGATTCACCCAAAAACTGACCGACGAGGTTGGATTGAGTAGCCCCAATGGCTTTGCGCACCCCTACTTCATTGGCTCTTTTGAGCGCATTGGCCGTTGAGAGATTCACGTAATTAAACCACGCTATCAAAAGAATCAACAAAGCAATACTAGTGGTTGAGAAACTTTAATACGTCTTGTTAGTTATAGCTAAAGAAGAAAGCTATGACTACTTACAGATTACAT
>JBDNFP010000370.1:0-2759 GCA_041689775.1 Spirosomataceae bacterium | reverse complement strand
TGCTCGAAAATTAGGAGTTATTATATGGAACATGATAGTAAAGAAGATGCCCTACATACCGCTGACTGAATACCAGTTCCTAGACCAAAAAAGAAAGAAAATTACAGCCATGAAAAAACTAATAGCTAAATTTGAATTGACGACTAATGACCTTAATTTGCAACTCTAAATCAGCAACTTAGAAAACGTTAGTCATAATCAGTTAATAAACCCTATTGTGACCGAACCCACGCCAAAGCTAGGATTTACTGGGTAAGGTATCGCGATGAGTGTTTTAAAAAAAGAGACTGTCTTTATGGGACAGCCTCCAACAATTTAATTTTTAGAAGAGGGTATTAGAAAGTCTTTATTTGATTTAATAGTGGCAACTACCTACGAACTTGATGGTTATAAATATTTGATCGAGAATATACAGGAAAGGATAATTATCTGGAAAAATCGCTGACTGCATAATAAAATGCCCAATATACAGGATAAGCGTGTTTTTATCGAATAAGTAGCTGATAGCTATTAGCTTGTAACTATTACCTTTTTGTAAATATTTGATATAGAGAATATTAGCTAGTGATTTGACTAACTTAATAATACAAACTAATTATGCCTTAGTACTTAGTGCCTATTGTATTACTTGGATACAATGATAGACAAACTTTAATAAACTGCGAAATATTTCTATTGTTACTTTTTTAAATGATACAACTCTGTTGTTTGACCAGGGAGGAACTGATTAGTGGTACTTTTCTGGGATAAAGGCAATATTATGAGGTAGTTAGTAGCAGGTCCTTTTGCCGAATCCAGCTAGATATTGCACCCTAATTTAGGGTACAGAAATCTTTCGCAGTTTTATGGCGTTTCACCTTACGAAGGTCGATAATGCGACGTCGCAGCTAATTAGGGCAGGCAAACGAATAATAATTGTTTATTCTTCCAGTTTAGAAAACACTTAGTAGTTTGGCATCCCAACTTATTTAGAAGCACAAATGACTCAACTCAACTCAAAATATCATACTGTTATACTAGGAGGAGGCCACAACGGATTAGTAGCAGCCAACTACCTTGCCAAAGCAGGTAAGAAAGTGCTGGTTCTGGAAAAAAATGATTATCTCGGTGGTGCTACCACCTCCCAAAAAGCATTTCCAGACTACGAAGCGTCACTCTCGCGGTACTCATATCTGGTAAGTCTGTTTCCTAATGAGCTATTCGCGGAGCTGGGAATGAAGATTAATCTACTTCCCCGGCGGATCGCTTCCTACACCCCTTATTTCCACAATAGCCACCAAGGACTTCTCATTAGTAATGCCGAAGAGTCGGTTTCCCATCAGTCCATTTTAGATTTGGGCTACGGTGAATCGGAATGGCAAGGGTACCAACATATTCTACAACAACAAACGACTTTTGCGGAATTGGTCTGGGACTCGTTCCTGCAACCGCTTAAAGCGAAATCTGACTTTGAGAAGCAATTTAAGGAAGCTGGGCAGTCGGAATTGTGGCGGGCGTTTGTCGAGGAGCCGATTGGTCACTTTATCGAAAAGTACGTGCAGTCAGATATTCTCCGGGGTATACTAATGACCGACGCCAAGATTGGTGCTTACACGAGTGCTTATGACGAAAGTCTACTCCAAAACCGAACGTTTTTGTACCACGTAGTGGGCAACAAAACGGGTGAATGGCGGGTACCCGAGGGCGGGATGGGAAATGTGGCCCGTCAATTGGCCGAAAATGCCGAACGGCGCGGCGCTGCTTTGTACACCAACGCTTCGATCAAGTCTATCCATACCGGAGATACTCACCATCAATTGGAAATAGAAGTAGGAGGGAAGTCCTATGAGATCAAGGCCGAGTACATTCTCTCGAATGCCAGCGAGACGGTGTTGCAGCGTCTGATGGGGGAACCGCCAACCGCCGCCACTCCGCAGGACGAAGGCACTGCTTTCAAAATCAATATGCTCTTGGCGCGGCTACCGAAACTGAAAGATCAGAAGGTACGGCCGGAGGATGCTTTTGCGGGTACCTTTCATATCAATCAGTCGTACGGTCAGATGGAACGGACCTTTGCCGAAGCAGCTGCGGGCAATATTCCGACCGTAGCCGCGGGCGAAATTTATTGCCACACGCTTACCGACACTTCGATCCTTTCGCCCGAATTACGGGAGAAGGGCTTCCATACTCTCACCTACTTTGGAATAGATTTCCCCCACCGACTTTTTACGGCCGACAACAAAGTGGCGAAGCAGGAGGTAGTTGATCGTTTTCTGGCCGGGATCAATGATTACTTGGCCGAGCCCATTGAAGACTGCTTTGCCCGTGATGCGCAGGGTAACCTATGCCTGGAAGCCAAAAGTGCCCTGGACCTGGAACAAGAACTCAACCTGCCGTTGGGAAATATTTTTCATAATGCCCTCTCGTGGTTTTACGCCGAGGATGAATCAGCCGTAGGTACTTGGGGTGTAGAAACTCCCCACGAACGTATCTACGTATGTGGCTCTTCCGCCAAGCGGGGCGGGGCCGTGAGTGGTATTCCGGGGCGGAACGCGGCTCGGAAGGTATTGGGGTAGGAAATGGGTAATCCCGGAAACCTTGAAAATTTTACGCCAAGCTTTCTGGGGTATTCTTTATTCAATACTACTGGACAAATAGTTTAAGTATTTAAAAGTGAGGGGATTATGATGTAAATTTGTTTTACCAGAACAAAAAGCACATCAAAATGCACCGCATCGGCGGTCCGACCTCACATCGACAAATTTAGTCTCTATTACGCG
>JBDNFP010000369.1:0-8641 GCA_041689775.1 Spirosomataceae bacterium | reverse complement strand
TTAGTGTGCATATGTTGCCCAAGCCAATTTGGTTATGGTATTTGCACGATTCATTGGTGCAGTATTGTAGCAGTTTGTATTTGTCAAAGTCAAGATCCATGGCACAAAGTTACGAATCATAAATTATATACCCAGTACCGTAATTTCCTTACCTTGGAAATTGATGGTTATTTTTTGCTTGCCGGCGGCGGTCTGAACAATGGCCATCGGAATTTCCATCCCCTGCACCTTCACCTTTCCGTTCATTTTGACGGTAGACAACGCTGCCCATTTTTCTTTTCCGCCCGTGTTTTCAAAATACTTATCCAGTACTTCATCCACCGTTTGCGCCTGCACAGCTACTGTCATCAGCAGCATTCCTACTAGTAGTTTTAGAGTCTTCATGGTTGTTTTTGAGTTGATTGTTTATCAAATATACTGAGGCTTCTCAGGCAAATCGGACAAAATGGATCAATCCCTCCTAGAAAAGGATTAACGAGGAAACCGGGATGATGAACGGAAAAACTCAATGATAGTCAAGGCACAAAGTATCCTGAAAGAAAGGAATATAATACCTTTCAATTTCAGGACACTTTGTACCTTACTCTACATGGAAACGTAATTCTCGGACTCTTTTACGACTTAGAGGTTTTGATGCCTAGCATAGTGTAGATAGGGCAAAACTTAACCAAAGCGGTGAGGATAAAAATAACGGACAGCATCAGGACAATCACTCCCAAAGTGCCCGAAATGATATCGGTCATAAAGAGTATTATACCGATAACTCCCAAAAGGGTACGGATTACACGGTCAATGCCGTTCATGTTTGATTGAATATTTTCCATAACATATTTACATTAAAGGGTTAAAAAAGGTAATTAGAAAGTGAAGGCCCGATAAACTGGCAAAAAGGGTGATTCCTACCATCCCGGCTTTCATTAGTTTTGGTACATTTAGCTTCATTTGCATAAAATAGTACTGGTTTAGAAATCAGGTAGTCCGGGGTCGTTACGCCCGTAAATATTTTCTGGCCGCTCTATTGGTCGAAAGCGTTGTAAAGAGTACAATGGTGATTGAGCTGATGGGCATGATGATGGCGGCGGTAACCGGAGACAACTGCCCGGTGACGGCGTACGAAATACCGATCAGATTGTACAAAATCGAAATACCAAAGCTCGTTTTAATAATTCGCTGCCCAGCCTCCGCCAACCGGATATAACGCGGCAACAGTGCTAGCTTTTCTCCTTGCAGGATGACGTCACACGCTGGTGAAAAATTATTAACATCATCGGAAACGGCTAGTCCAACATCACTCTGCTGTAAGGCACCGGCATCATTGAGGCCGTCACCTACCATGAGTACATTGCGGCCTTCTTTTTCTTGAAGATTCTCCACAAAACTGAGCTTTTCCTGAGGTTTTTGCCGGAAAAATAGCCGTGACGCCCCTCCGAATGCATTTCCTAATTTGTTTATATCCGTGGGTTGATCCCCCGAAAGCAAGTAGATTGCATACCCTTGCTCTCGTAATGTGGAGAGCGATTCGGTCAAACCGGGGCGGTACTTAGCCCGGATATCAAAATAGCCTTTTACTACTTCGTCGATGGCCAAATAGACCCGGGGAGTACGGCTGTCGATTTCCGTGTCATCGGTGGCAATTTCTCTTCCTTTGTCTACCCAACTCAGCGATCCGATTCGGATGGTACCTCGGCCCCACACAGCACGAATACCGGCGCCTTCCTGTTCTTCAAATTGCACAATCACTTTCCGGCTAGGGACTACGGCACCCAGCGATTTTACCACCAGCCGACTTAACGGATGGGACGATTGTCCGGCCACGGTTTTGACCATTATCTGCTCATCGGAAGCTAAGGCCTTCCCCCACAAACCCGACCTCCGCCTCATCCGGCAAAGTCATGGTACCGGTTTTATCAAATACCACCGTGTCGATTTTTGATAAACGCTCAATGGCATGGGCATTTTTGATGTAAAATCCATGCTTACCAAATAAGCTCAGCAAGTTACCGTTGGTAAAAGTCGCTGATAGTAGCAGCGCACAGGGACAGGCCACCAGTAATACCGTTGTAAAGGCATTGAAGGCAATTTCCCACTGCCCCATTGCCATCCAAACCAGAAATGTAGCTCCTGCAAATAGCAGTACTCCGGCCGAAAAGTAACGGTTTATACGAGCGGCTAACGTTTGGTTTTGGTCGTCTTTCTCTTTGGTAAAGGCGTCACTGTTCCAGAGCTGAGTTAAATAACTCTGAGATACCCGCCTGACTACCTCCATTTCGACCGCCGGACCGCATTGTCTTCCTCCAGCGTACAGAATATCTCATTTCTGACGTTCGAGAGCATCTGCTTCTCCTGATACAAAACTGTAATCGATCAAAGCATTGGCACTCAACAGAGTGGTATCCGCCGGAATCAGCTCTCGGTTACGAATCAGGATATGATCACCGGGCCGTAAGTCATTGACCGGAAGGCGCATTTCAACTCCTTCTTTCATAACCGCCACCGCAATGGGAAAGTAGGCTTTATAATCCCGGTCAAAGGTTATTCCGGCGTAGGTTTTATCTTGATAATAGCGCCCCAACAGCATAAAAAATACCGCTCCGGCCAAGGAGTCAAAGTAGCCCGGCCCTGTTTGGGTAAGGATCTGGTATAGACTCATCAAAAATACGCTGAGCAACGCCAGCGCGATGGGTGCATCAATGTTCAGGTAGCGCCCACGGAGGGCTTTCCAGGCCGAGACGAAGAAATCTGAGGCACTGTAAAAGAAGACCGGAAGCGCCAACACCACGTTTAATCCGGTGAATAGCAAGCGAAGTTGCTGATCTTCGTCACTTTGCCCCAGATGAAAGTACTCGGGCAGGCTCAACATCATGATATTACCAAAGGCAAAGCCCGCAATTCCAATTTTGTACATACGGGTACGATCCCATTTCATGACCTGCTTGCCCTCCACGTCGTCAAGACTGATGTATGGCTCATAGCCCAGCCGGGTCATTAATTCTGCCAGCTCACTAAGCTTAATCTGGGTGGGATCAAAGCTGATTCTTACCTTCTTTTCTGGGAAATTCACCACTGAACTGCCCACTCCCAGGTGCAGCCGATGGAGTTGTTCAAGGAGCCATATACACGAGCTGCAATGCATTTTAGGCACTAACCAATTAATTCTGGCCGACCGGCCGTCGGTAAACTCTAATAGTTTAGGACGTACCTCGTCAAGATCAAGATGGTCGAATTTGCCGTGGTAAAACTCCGTCTCGGGAGAATTCCCTCTCCCGTCGGTGAAACGGTAGTACTGACACAGATCATTCTCTTTCAGTAGATCATAAACCGTTTTACAGCCCGCACAACAAAAGTCACGATCATCATGAAGTATTGGTTCATCACGACAGCTTTCACCACAGTGGTAACAGCTTGGTATTGGGGGGTGTACGATGGTTGATTGTGGTTCATTCTTACCCATGGGTACTCGCGCTACTTTTTATTTCAAAGTTCGTCCATCAACCCTGAAGTAGCAATGACCAGGCACCTCATGTGTGGATGACCTTTGTCATATTTAAAAGCAAAATCGGAAGTTTAGGGATAGTAGTTTGAATTGAATACGCAGGAGATTCTCATCACTAGCATCTTTTCTTGTATATTTCGAACAGAAGTACTCTTACTTTAATCGTAACAATCTGGCCGGAAGGCCGAAACTATCCATCACTACCCCTATTTGTAATGAAAGTACTAGTCGTTGAAGATGAACCTAAGCTGGCGAGTTTTATTAAAAGAGGGCTTGAAGAGCAATCCTGGGAAGTGGAAGTAGCTTTTGATGGCCGAATGGGGAAAACACTAGCTATGGCTAACAATTACGATATTTTTGTACTGGATGTCAATCTACCCGTGATCAATGGTTTTGACCTCGCCCAACTCCTCCGGCAAGAAGGGTTGACTACTCCCATTTTGATGCTAACTGCCCTGGGAACAGTCGAAGATAAATTACAGGGCTTTGACTCCGGCGCGGACGACTACCTCGTAAAACCATTTGAATTCAGAGAATTCATTGCCCGCATCAAAGTCCTGACCCGTCGCGGAACACGATCAGACGGCCCTGCCCATTTGCTTAAAGTGGCTGATCTTGAACTGAACCTGGACGAGAAGATCGCCCGGAGATCAGGCAAGCATATTGATTTAACCGCCAAAGAGTTTGCTCTTTTGGAGTACCTCATGCGAAATCGCAACCGCGTTGTTTCCCGAGTCGACATTGCCGAAAAAGTATGGGATATACATTTTGATACCGGTACGAATGTTATTGACGTTTACATCAATTTTCTGCGTAAAAAGGTAGACAGAGACTTCCCTAATAAACTGATTCATACCGTTGTGGGTATGGGCTACATATTCAAAGAGGAATGAACATCAAAGCGCGGCTGACGTTGCTATTCACCCTGCTGGTGGCCTCGATCATGATGATTTTCAGCGTAGCCATTTACTTTTTCTATGATCAGTACCGCGAGCAACAGTTTTTATCATATCTCACCGAGCGGGCCACCACCATAACCCGGCTACTGGAAGATGTAGACGGAATCACCGAAGAAGAAATCCAGCGAATTGAAAACGGAAACAGTGCGATATTACTGGGAGAAGAAGTAACGATTTACAACAGCAGCGACTCGATTGTATACGATAGCGGCAAAGTCAAGTTCCCGGTTTCACCCAAAACGCTGGCGGAGGTCCGCGAAGGACGCGAGAAGAAGTTCCGGCAAGGCAACAAAGAAGTAGTCATGATCCGGCATGTACACAAAGACAACCAACTGGCTTGGGTAGTGGTAGCCTACGCCACCGACCAGATCGGGTTTGACAAGTTGAATCGCCTACGAGATATCCTGGCAATTGGTTGGTTATTTTGCCTGGTCCTCGTGAGTGCAGCCGGATGGATTTTCGCCAAGGATGCTCTTCGGCCAGTTTCTGAAATCATTGAACAGGTTAATAACATCTCGGCAGGCAACCTTCACGATCGGCTTCGGGTAGGACGAGAAAATGATGAATTAGCCCAGCTTAGTGCGACCTTCAACCAGATGCTCAGTCGGCTCGATCTAGCCTTTACCGCCCAGCGTAGCTTTGTATCACACGCTTCGCATGAGCTACGTACTCCCCTGGCTGTTATGATGGGCGAGGTTGAGGTAACCCTCATGAAGGAACGCACGAGTGCTGCCTACCAAGAGGCATTAACCGGTGTGCTTGATGAGGTTAAAAATCTCAACGAACTCGTTAATGGATTGCTTGAACTTGCTCGTACTGACGCTGGCTCAACTACTACCTTCCGCAAAATCAGAGTTGACGAAATTTTGTGGCAGGCGCAGTCCCACATTATCCAGAAAAACCCCGGATACCAAGTAGAAGTAAACTTTGATCATGAGCCGGAAGACGAGGAACAATTACTGCTCATGGGTGACGATACTCTCATTCGGACAGTATTCATAAACCTCATGGAAAACGCCTGTAAATATTCCCAAAATCATCAGGTAGAAGTACTTATTGAAGCAAATGATCAAGAATTAGTTATTCATTTCCAGGACCACGGGGTAGGTATTGCCCCGGAACACATCCCGTTTCTTTTTGATACTTTCTACCGTATCTCTTCTACCCAAGATCAGAAAGGGTACGGAATAGGTCTTGCTCTCGCCAAACGAATTGTTTCGATGCACAAAGGGAGCATTCAGATATCTTCAGAACCTGATATAGGCAGCGACTTTACCGTTAAACTTCCCGTAATTTAATTCCTTTTTAATGTACCCTTAATTCTGATTTAACTCTCCCCGATGTCCTTTGTTGCTGTAAAGAAACCAAAAACAGCGCGATGGATCATTTGGTTAATTCAAAATTTAATGAACAGGCCGCACTTCGCGATCTGAAACATTACTTGCCCGCTCAGGCGCCCCTGAGGGACTTTATCCAACACAATACTTTACACGCTTTTCAGAATCTGAAATTTAAGGATGCTATTTGGAAAGCATCCGTGCTGTTTGGATACAAAGTATCCCTATCACTTTCTGAATACCGTGCACTTTACGCTCAGGGACGAATTAGGAACACCGCTCTTGATAAGGTAATTACTGATCGTAAGGGCAGTGGAGGTCTGCGAAGGTGGAAAGAGAAACTGATCAACAAAAAGTATAGCCCCGAAACATCTCCACGGATTGGCTCCCTTCGAGCCAATTGGAAAAGACAATATAAGATCGACCTTGACGCTATGATTCACCCAACTCTTTTTCGGATTTTGGGTAGCTTTCTTGACCAAGGTATTTCTATCTGGAGCTTTCCGGTCAGCAATATGAGTTTTCTGGATTCAATTATTGAGATCGAGAAAAAGAGTTACACCAGCTTTTTCAAAACGCAAAGAGCCCGAAAACTCTTTCTGGGTAATAGCAGTAGCCTTAAAGACCTGTTGACGCTGGTAGTTGGGGACGAAAAACTATATACGCAATACCTCTTTGACCAGCAATTTGCCCATCAGGGCTGGTCGGGGATGGTATCGACCATCGAAGACCACCCACAAAGTCTTCTGGACCAAAAAAAAATAAGCTTGCATGACCTTATCATTTTTGAGCTCCTGTTAGAAATTGATTCACTTGATTATCAATTTGACACAAAATGGGTTCCATTGGCACAATCTATATTTATTCACCCAAAGAAACTATTTGATCCCGTTATTCAGACTGAACTCCACGAGGTCTTGACTACCTGGCAAGAAGCATTCGAATGGAATTATTTCGATCAGGTATTAGGCACTATTACCGTTGGTAAGAACGAGGAGAAGAGCGCTAATAAATCCTTTCAGGCCATATTCTGCATCGACGACCGTGAATGTTCCCTACGTCGTCATCTTGAAAAGGTTGATAGCTCCTGTGAGACATTCGGCACTCCCGGCTTTTTTAACGTTGAATTTTATTTTCAGCCCGCAGGGGGTAGGTTCGTGACAAAGGTATGCCCAGCACCACTCACGCCTAAGTACCTGATTAAAGGACAGAATACACAGGAGACCCACAGAAAAGATTTTCACTTTACAGACTACACCCATTCCCTGATACCAGGAGCTCTGATTACCCGTACTATCGGTTTTTGGTCGGCTTTCAAGCTTGCCATGAATATATTTCGCCCCTCTATGGGTCCGGTTACTACTCGCTCTTTTAGGCACATGGACCATCTGTCTGATCTTACGATTGAAAACACCGATCTTAATCAGGTAGAAAATGGCTTGCAGGTTGGATTTACGGTAAACGAAATGGTTCAACGAGTGGAATCACTCTTCATGAGTATTGGTCTTGTTAAGAACTTTGCGCCCCTTGTGTACATAATCGGGCACGGATCCACTAGCATTAATAATCCTTACTATGCGGCTTATGACTGTGGAGCGTGTTCGGGACGCCCCGGATCGGTAAACGCCCAGGTATTTTCTTTCATGGCCAACCATTCAAAAGTTAGGGAGCTACTCCGCGAAAAAGGTATTGACATTCCGGATACGACGCAATTTATCGGCGGACTGCACGACATCAGCCGCGACGAAGTTAGTTTCTACGATGAGGCATCACTATCCGTTGAAAATAGCCAACTGCACAAAACCAATGTAGCTACTTTCAAAACGGCACTCGATCAGAATGCCAAAGAACGGTCTCGTCGTTTTGAGAGTGCACATTCAAAGTTGAGCGCCGAAAAAAATCATAAGGAAATACTTACTCGTTCCGTTTCCCTTTTTGAACCCAGGCCAGAGCTTAACCACGCAACCAATGCCGTAACAATCGTGGGACGCCGGGCGTTGTCGAAAGGAATATTCCTGGATCGCCGTTCGTTTCTCAACTCTTACGACTACCAGATAGACCCAACCGGTAAGTATCTCTTTCACATCCTGAAAGCAGCCGCTCCGGTGTGCGGAGGCGTAAATCTGGAATACTACTTTTCGCGGGTTGATAATAACAAACTGGGAGCCAGCACTAAACTACCCCATAACGTAATGGGACTCATCGGGGTAGCCAACGGAATTGAGGGTGACCTACGCCCAGGACTTCCCCGCCAAATGATTGAGGTACATGACCCCATGCGTATGCTCTTCATCGTGGAGCATTTTCCCGAAGTTGTTTTGGATACTATTCAGCAAGCCCCCGAAATATACGAATGGTTTATTAATGAATGGGTCCACCTGGTTGTTATTAATCCCAAAACCCAGGAATTGACGGTATTCAAAGAAGGATACTTTACGCCGTATACTCCCACTTTCGGCAAGTCGCCTCAGATATACGACTTCAATCCGCTATTTGAATTACACCAGGACGATCTTCCCGTATATTCTATTATTTAAGTTTCAACGTATGGTAGCTGTTCTTCACTACTTTCTTTTGGTCCCGATCATTGGGCTTATCGTCTGTCTCCTGATTCCGGCGAAGAAAGAAAGTATGATTTCACGCACCGCTTTTTTTACCGTTGGTCTTCACATGATAAGTGGGATATTATTTACAGCCTTTTGGTTGTTCAATAATCATCCAGTACTTAACCTAAAGGAACTGGTAATATTTCAAACCACTGACTACGAGTTCTTCCTTGACTTCTATTTCGATAAAATTTCCGATGTATACCTTCTGGTAGGTTCATTCCTAACTTTTTTGGTAGCCATGTA
>JBDNFP010000368.1:0-37742 GCA_041689775.1 Spirosomataceae bacterium | reverse complement strand
CAGGAACATATGGCGACTCCGTCGCTGCATGATCAACCCTTTATAGACACTACCAAATAGAGTACTGTACGGTACTAAACATCCCATCTATCCAACTTCTTTTCTCTTTCTAACTCTGTAATTATTGATTGCAGGTCAATTTAGGTCAGCTTCTGTATTTTTTTTAGAAAAAAATGATTTGGCGAGGGTCATTCTGGTATCACTACTGCTTGTATTGGTGTAGACCAATCAGAAATCATATTGGAAAAGGATAGATACATCGGTTTCAAGGCAACGGATTTTGTTCTGGATCAAGATTTTATTGCTTGGACAGATGGGTTTGAGCGAGACACAGAGCCTGCTTGGCAGGAGTGGCTGGAACAACATCCCATTGAGGCAATTGAAGTAGAAAAGGCCAGACAAATTTTAATGTCCCTCCATTTCTCCCAAAAGGAATTTATAGCGGAGGAGGTAGATCAGGAATGGCAACAAATAAAAAGCCGGATTTCAGAACCTGACGTTGCGGTTGAAAATGATATAAAAGTCGTTAAAACCTTCCCGTTGTGGGCAAAACTCATCGCGGCGTCGGTTGCGCTATTGATTTTGACGTGGATTGGTAGAAACTACATGTATCCATCCGACGGTACTCCACTTTTAACCGAGCAACAAGCCGCTAACGGCCAACAATTAACCATTAAGTTGACGGATGGAACGGTGATACAACTCAACGCGGGTTCTACATTAATCTACCCTGACAAATTTCTGGCTGATAAACGTGAAGTTCGATTAAAAGGGGAGGCCTACTTTGAGGTTGCTCCCGATGCCACTGCGCCGTTTCTTATCTATACCGATGACGTTCGGGTAAAAGTAATCGGCACGAAATTTACCGTAAAGGCTTACCCCGAAAGTAAGGATGTGAAGGTAGCCGTAGTGGAGGGGATGGTAGCAGTAAACCTCACGGTCGTAAAAGGAAAAAAAGAGATCGTTGAGACCACCGAGGCCAATCTGATCAAAGATGAAATGGCTACGATTGTAAAGAAAGATCAGCAATTAAAAATATCGGCTTTTGATAAAAATGACCTACTAGGCTGGAAAAACGGCATTCTGTATTTTGAAAAAGCCAGTTTCCCCCAAATAGTCGAACAGCTGGAAAGATGGTACGGGGTAAAGGTTACCGTGCAGGCGAGAATAGAGATGGATTCAGCGTGGCGGTTTAGCGGTAAGTTTGAAAACAAATCAATTGACTATATCCTGGATGTATGCAGCTACCCTAATCAGTTTAAATATGAAATTATTGATAATGAAGTAATTATAAAATAAACTCCCAATACCCTACCGAATGAAAATAGACAGTAGTTAAAATAAAACACCGGTAATAATGAAGTACCGGTGTTTCTAAGAAACCCGTCGGAGTTCTGAGTTGCAGCTCAATGAACCTGATAGGTACAATACTTAATTAGTCGATTATTAAGCCCTTAAATTTATGAAATTCAAACTACTACCACAAATCGTAGCAATGACGAGGTATGCAATGATCGGTATGGTTTTCCAATGCTTTTTTGTCGGATTGCTGGCTGCATCCGACCTGAGCGCTCAGGAAAAGAGTATCGAGGATATCTATCTTTCGGTGAATCTGCGTAATGTTAATCTTGAAGATGCATTTGTACAGATTGTCGAAAAAACAAACCTGAACTTTCAGTATACCAAAGAACAGGTAGCCAGGAAAAAGCTAGACTATACTTTCACCAACGCCAGCTTAGGGAGTGTACTGCGTACAATCTCGAAAGAAACAGGATTGGGTTTTCGTCGGGTAAAAGAGACCATCTATGTGATGCCTAACCTTTCGAAAAAAGTAACGGTAACGGAGAGTGTGGGTGCCGAGGGAGTTTCTATGATACAAGTTGCTGCCCGCGAATTGAAGCAGGGCATTCAGGCTCCCTTCCGCTCCGAGTCAATTTCAAAACTTCTGAATAACGCTTCAAGGTTGCAGAAATTGACCGTTGCCGGACGCGTTATGGGTGATGGAGATAATGATCCAATACCGGGTGTTAACATTCTTGAAAAAGGTACCATCAACGGAACTAATACCGATGTGGAAGGAAACTTTTCAATCAACGTTACCAATACCGCTTCCGTTTTGGTTTTTAGCGCCATTGGCTATGTATCTCAGTAAATAGAAGTAGGCTCCACCACTACCCTTACTATAAAATTAAAAGCCGACATTAAGGCTTTGGAAGAGGTAGTCGTAGTTGGGTATGGTACGCAGAAAAGAGCAAATGTTACGGGCGCAGTGTCTACCGTGACGATTGATGACAAGATTACCAGCCGATCATTGTCCAACGTTTCCTCTGGACTTGCGGGCTTAGTGCCGGGTCTGGCCGTAACGCAGTCAACGGGTATGGCGGGTCGTAATAATGCTTCGTTGATCATCCGGGGATTGGGTACAGTCAACAACGCCAGTCCGCTGGTGGTAGTAGATGGAATGCCCGATGTGGATATTAACCGACTCAATATGAATGATATCGAGTCGATTTCGGTATTGAAAGATGCTACCTCTGCTTCGGTATATGGTTCACGGGCAGCCAATGGCGTAATATTGATCACGACCAAATCAGGAAAGGGTCAGGCTAAGCCCAGTATTAACTATACTGGTGCGTATGCTTTTCAAAACCCGACTCAGGTGTATGAGTTTATGCCTGATTATGCGCGTGGACTGACTTTGCACCAACGGGCAGCATCGGTCAATACACTTCGCTCTAATCTGCTATTTAGAGACGGTACCATCGAACAATGGATGGCACTTGGTATGGTCGATCCCTTGCGTTATCCTAACACTGATTGGTGGGATGTAATCACCCGGACAGGAATGGTTCAAAACCATAATCTATCAGCTTCGGGAGGAAACGAAAGCTCCATTTTTTTTATTTCGGTCGGAGCCATGGACGAAAAGGGCTTACAGGTTAATAACGATTTTACGCGTTATAACGCCCGCTTCAACTACGACTATAAAATCAGGAAGAACATCAACACCGGAGTGCGTTTTACCGGAAACTGGTCAAACTTTACCTATGCACTGGAAGATGGCTTTACTGATGATAACCCCACAAACACGGCTGGCTTTGACATGCAGGCTGCTATCTCTGGTATTACGCCCTACGATCCGGTGTCGGGTAAGTTTGGTGGAGTAATGGCCTACAACGAAGACCCTCAAGCTTATAATCCATATACGCTTTATATCAACAACCTTAACCGTCAGAACCGTCAGGAAGCTAATACTAACTTCTATATTGATTGGTCTCCAATCAAAGGCCTGACGGCTCGGCTTGACTATGCACTGAACTACTATAATCAGTTTCGTTGGGCTGCTCCTCTTCCAAACCGCTCCTATAACTTCCAAACCGACTCGTTTGGAAGCCGGGTGTACGTAGGGCCAAACGCTGGGATTAGCAATTTTACCAATACCGGATATAAAACTTTGCTGAATGGCCGTCTGACTTATAAAAAGACGATTGCGAAGAACCACGACATCACGGCCTTGGTGGTGTACAGTGAAGAATACTGGAAAGATCGCTACCAGGCGAGCTCACGGAACGATCGCCTGTACGTAGCCCAGACTATCAATGTTGAAGTGTTTTTTGGCACGGATCTGAAAAATGTGTTCCTGCAGTTTTCGCTCGTAACGGATGCCAAGCTCACACCTAAGATTACCGGGAAAGTCGATTTCTCGGATCTGGCTAATCCTAAAATATTCAGTGTAATATCCGGAAACCGGAAGGTTATTAAGCCCTATACCGTGTATATAACTTTTCAGAAACCCTGATAAACCCCAGAAATTATGCAACGTAATTATTTCAAACACATATTGGTCGCTACGCTTGTATTGATCGGCTTGGCAGCCTGCGATACTTCGGATAATCCCACGATTACGCCTTTGAAAAAGGTGGGTTTTCAGTCGGATGTAATTAAAAGAAGCTTGGGTCCCAATGTAGTGGGGCAGGAAATTGAATTTGCTTTCGCCATGGCGCTTCCTTCTGCTCAGGGCAAGTTAGCCTCGGCTGAGGTGAAAGCTTCTATTCCGGGAGCCGCAGGTACCTACTTGGAAAATAAATCCTACTATACAGAAGCGGCAACGATATCGGAGTTACGGTGGGCCAGCCCCTTCTTAACGAGGGCGGAACGACCAGTATTAATTTCACCGCAGATACCTCAGCGGCTACTTTGCGCTACTACTACCGGATTCCGGAATCGGCGAAGGGACAGAAAGTATCCTTTGAATTTATCACAACAAGTAGTACGGGCGAAAAAGTAACCCATACCATGGGGCCCTACACTATCGCTAAAATGGATATGGTGTTGGATCTTGATATGCAGGATAAGGGTAAGGCTTATATTTCTCTGGAAGATTTAAAAGTATATACCGCCGCCGAAGCCGCTCAGAATCTGGGAAAAATTGACCTTGTGTACCTTTACCGGTCTATTCCCGGAATTACCTTCAATCACGCCTTGGTAGCGCCTTCGGCCAGCGTGGAATACCTACCCGGGATAACCTTACCTTCCGGGGTAAACCGTAGTGCTAAAATCAGCAAGGTGTGGAACCTGAGAGATTTCCATTTGGCACGTTTGCAGTTCAGCGTTTTTATTGATGACCTAGATTTTGAACAGCTGAATATTGCGGATGCCCCAGACTACGCCGTTAATATGCGCTCCGAAGCGGGTGCATGGGTTGAAACTGCTGATGGAAAATATCGGGCTTATATCTTCATGAATTCGGTAAACAATGGTAATCAAAGTGCCAGAATCAGCATCAAGCGTTACACCATGAATTAATTCTTAGTAGGGGTATTCTGGTAGGAATCAGAATACCCTTTTTGTTGAAACTCACCCAAGCGAGCTTGTTTTCAGGTAGATTGGCGAGTAAAAGGGCTTAGTGTCAAGCAGGTTTATCTAAAACAGCTCCTTTTTCAACCCAACTCCAATTGAATGAAAACGAAAATTTTTGCTCCACTCATCCTCGGCTTATCTCTCCTTCTGCATTCTTCCTCCCTTGGCCAGAATTTTACTCATCCAGGTATAAACCAAACTGCCCAGGACCTTGCTTTTATGAAGCAACAGGTTTTGCAGGGAGTAGAGCCTTATAAAGGAGCATTTGAGAGGCTTAAAGCAACCACGAGCCTTGATTTTCTGGTAACACCTTTCACACACGTCCTTCGGGGATCCTACGGAAAACCCAATATCGGAGGGAATGACCTGTCAAAAGGTGCCAATATGGCCTACAACTGCGCTATTATCTGGTACATCACCGGTGAGAAAGCTTACGCTGATAAATCGCTCGAAATTGTCAGGGCATGGTCAGCTACTCTCTGGGATTTTGACTACAACGATGCCAAGTTACTAGCTGCCTGGACGGGTCATTTGTTTTGCAATGCCGCCGAAATTCTTCGCTACACTCCGGGTTCGGGGTGGGAAGCTCAGGATACCGGGCAGTTTAGTCAAATGCTGACAACCGTCTATTACCCGTTATTGCGCTACTACTTTCCGCAAGCAAACGGCAATTGGGACGGTGCTATTATTCATACTTTGCTGGCCACGGCGGTTTTTACGGACAACCGGGCCATGTTTGATAATGCCATCGATCACTTAGTGCACGGACCCGTCAACGGGAGCCTTTTTAAATACATTTATCCGAGTGGCGAATGTCAGGAAAGTGCCAGAGATCAGGCTCATGTTCAATTAGGTCTTGGTGAATTTGTCGGCGCTGGTCAGATTGCCTTTACGCAAGGAGTTGATGTTTTTTCCATGGCCGATAATAGGCTGGCTCTTGGTTATGAATACACCGCTGGATTTCTATTGGGCAAAATACCCCATTGTTACGGAATAATTTCGGAGCGAGCCAAAACCCTCCGTGATGATTATGAATATGTATATCGCCACTACGCTGCCCAGGGCATAGAATTGACCAACACCAGAATTGCCGCTGATTCTGTCCGGCCTTTGGCTTCCCGGTCGGTACTTAGTTCGGTTCGGAAATCGTTTTCGATCCCTCAAAAAAAGCAAACTGTCCCTCAGGCTAGTACCATTGGATACATTGCGGGGGCTCTGGCAGTTCGGGAACGTAACGTTCCCGAAGATGCCGTACGGGTCATGCCGGGAGAGTCAATCCAGGATGCACTCAACAGCATCGCCGGGACCGGTAAATGGGTAGTGGCAACGGGTGGATTACATACCTTACCCACAACCTTGAAAATACCCAGCGGGGTAACTTTGGCGGGGGAGGGGGTAGGTACTATTCTTTTCCTTGATCCCGCTTCTGGTGTCCGTGATGCGCTCGTCAATGCTTCTGAAAATATGCATGACGTTACTCTGCGTGATTTTGTACTGGAAGGAGCCATTAGATCTCAGCCGGGTACTGATCCGAACAGCAGCCGATCGTTTCGTTCTAACGCTAATCGGGGTGGGATACTTTTTGTTTCACCAACGGAAAACGGAATGAAAAAACTTAGCTTTCTCAATCTAACCGTTCGAAATTTTACTTTCAATGGGGTCTTTATTGCCGGGGTGTCCGAGGTACTTGTCCAATCCTGCGACTTTAATGAAAACGGCGGCAGCGTTGTGCCCGGTCCGAAGCTGCAGCACAATTTGTTGCTGAGGCACTGTCAAAAAGTAGAAATAGAAGGGTGCCGCCTTGTTACCTCCCCCCACGGAAGCGGCCTGGTGTTGGATCATTCGTCAGAGGTTATAGTCACAAATAGTGAAATTGCGAGAAACGCTCATTATGGGGTACTGATCACGGAATCCAGCAAAGTGAGCTTAACCAGTAGCCTGATTGAAGCCAACGATCGGTCGGGTGTTTTGGTAGAATATCTTTACCATGGGTCAGATGGTGTGGTCGTTAAGAACAATACGATTCAATACAACAATGGCTACGGGGTAGAGTCTTATGCGCTGAAAAATGGAGAAATAAGTAAAAATACTTACGAGGGGAATTTACACGTAAAGACCCCCGAAAAGATAAGTCGTGAAGGAAAGATTTTAATGAACTAACCAACACCCATTGAAAATGAAAGAGCTTTTCACATTTTGCTTTGTATTAATTTATGTAACGGGGAGTTGTCAGCCCCCTGTTTCAATTGAGTACGGTCAGGATAGCAGTAGTATTTCCCGGATGCTATCCTCCCAAAAAGTAGATCACCCCAGATTGCTGTTATTGAAAGGAGAGGAAAAGGGGCTATTGATTAGAGTTGGGCAAGATCAAAATCTTCAAAAAGTACACGTTGCTATCCTTGCGGAATGTAATCGTTTGCAATCAATACCACCCGTAGAAAGGAAACTGATTGGTAGGAGGCTATTGGATAAATCCAGGGAAGCGCTCCGCAGAATTTTTCAATTATCCTACGCTTACCGAATCACGAAACAGGATAAGTACTTGCGTCGGGCCGAAAAAGAGATGTTGGCTGTCGCTGCTTTTTCTGATTGGAATCCGTCCCATTTTCTCGACGTAGCCGAAATGACCATGGCCGTCGCGATTGGTTATGATTGGTTGTACGATTCACTCTCGGATGAAAACCGGAAAACCCTACGGAAGGCGATCTTGGAAAAAGGTATCGCCCCCTCTTTGGATAGTAAATACAACTGGTTTCTAAACGCTGAACATAATTGGAATCAGGTGTGTAATGCCGGGATGATTTATGGGGCATTGGCTATCTCGGAACACGAGCCAGAACTGGCCGGAAAGGTGATAAGCTGGGCTCTGGAAACTATTCCTAAATCCATGGAGCCTTATGGGCCGGATGGTGGCTACCCGGAAGGCTACGGCTATTGGGGATACGGTACGAGTTTTAATGTAATGTTTCTGAGCGCGTTGGAACGAGCCTTTAAAACTGATTTTGGATTAGCCAAGACGAAAGGATTTCTTGAAACCGCGTCCTTTTACCAGCATATGGTGGGACCCACCGGCTTGGTTCATAATTGGGGAGATAGTGGTTCGAATGAAGGTATTAGCCCGGCGTTATTCTGGTTTGCCGCCCGGAAAAACGACCCCAGCTTACTATGGTTGCAGAAAAAATTACTAGGGAAAAACCCCATCCCTGATTTTGCCAACGACCGGTTGCTACCGGCGTTACTTATCTGGGGCGCTGAATTGAAAGGTTCGGAAATAACCCAGCCAAAAAAGAAAATGTGGGTTGGACAAGGACCGAGCCCCGTGGCAATGTTCAGAACTTCCTGGGAAAATTCTAATGCTATTTTTGTTGGTTTCAAGGCTGGGTCGGCATCGGTCAATCATGCGCACATGGATGTAGGATCGTTTGTGATTGATGCGCAGGGAGAACGATGGGCGATGGATTTTGGTCCGCAGAATTATAACTCGCTGGAAGAAAAAGGAATAAAATTGTTTGGCAGGCCCCAGGATGCCGAACGCTGGGATATTTTCAGGTATAATAATCTGGTGCACAATACCCTGACTTTTGATGGGGAGTATCAACGGGTTGATGGCTACGCCCAGATTGATGCCTGGGATGATAGCCCCAATAGCATGAGTGTTATTTCTGATCTTTCGTCGGTTTACAAAGGTCAGGTTGCCTGGGTCAAAAGAGGAATAAGCCTCCGGGACGAAAAGTTTGTGGTGGTTAGGGATGAAATTAGTGGAGCAGAGAAGGAAAGAACGCTTCGCTGGACTTTACTTACCCCCGCCGAAGTAAAGGTGTTGGATGATACTACCGCGCAATTGGTGCAGAATGGCAAACAAATGTATTTAACCTTTGGCAGTGAGTCTCCCGTTGTGATAAAAACCTGGTCGACGGTTCCTCCCCACGATTATGATGCCCCTAATTTGGGTACACAGGGTTTTCTTATAAAAATTAATACTCTTATAATTATATAAAATATGGTAAAAGGTTAGAAAAAAGTCTCATATTTAGTAACCTTTGTGGTCGGTTGAACCTGAATCAGTACTAAAATAACTACTTTCCTATCTCCTTTGTGATGCAAAATACCCAATTCTGGTCGAAATAAGTTTTTATAAGAAAGCCCTGTTTGGGTACAGTACTGGTTGGATTTGAAGCAACTATTCCGGCGGGATCATCCCGGTGGTTTACGGCAACCTTTTCGGCCTCAAAGGAGGGTAGTAAAACACAGGCTTTGGATGAATGGAAGATGAAAAATAAGTAGGTATTCTTTATAAAGATTGATGGCTTGTTAAGAAAGGGGCCTTCCATCGGAAGGCCCCTTTCTTACTTAGCTTCGGATAGTACCGTTTACATATTTTATTAATTATCCTCTTCATCAAGCTAGTAGTAATGCTTGGATAAGGGCCTTTTAATGGACTTAGGAGTCAGAAAATGATTTGGAAATGGGTACTCAAAGGTTTTTAAACCTTTAAGTAGAAGCCTCACCATCGTCACTTTATTAAATGATTCTACGAATATTTTGTAAAATTCTTGTAGGGGTAAAATTCCTGATTGAGCGTCCGATATTGTATCATTCGGATACGTGACGGAAACAGATGCCCGCTGCACTTCTCAAACCTACCGATGAAGCCATACTCGGAATACACAGCCGAAGAGTTAGCGATGGAGCGCCTGTTCATCAGGTGGGTTCAAAATCCTAATGATCCTCCGATACGAAAGTTTTGGAAAGGATGGATAGACCAGCACCCTTCCATGATTGATACGGTCTATTTGGCCAAAGAGTTAGTTGATACAGCCTCTGAGTGGGATACAAATGAAATTTCACATGAAGAAGCGGGCACCCTGTGGAATCGGATCCGCAGCTCGGTGGAAACCCTGCCAGAATTGGAGCACCTTGATCCCTCGGTTAAGGCCATAGCCACTAACTGGTACTTTTTGCGATGGAGTGCTGGAGTTGTGGCAACAGTTTTATTGGTAATTCTCTGGTTTTCTTTTGAACCCAATACTTTCCCTCTTCCTCCCCCAAAAATGATACTAAGTAAAAGTGATAGTAGCCAAATGATGGTTAAAAAAGTCAGTACCAGTAAAATAGAAGTGTTAACCAATAAGTAAACCCAATGAGAGTGGAGTCAATTTTTAACTTTAACAATTAACCAACATGAAAAAAATTTTTACCAAACAAGTTAGGGAAGTGCAAGACGAGATTGCTCGGCAATTTTCTAGGATGGTACCCTTTCTTTTAGTGTGGGTACTGGGGTTGAGTCCCTTACTGTCCCAGGCACAGGATAAAGCTGTGACTGGTGTTATTCTGTCTAGTGAGGATAAGTCTGCTTTGCCCGGTGTGACCGTAGTTTTGAGAAGTTCGACCGTTGGTACTACGACGGATGCGGATGGGAAGTATGCAATTAATGTTAACGGAAATAATTCAGTTCTTGTGTTTTCTGCGGTAGGTTTTGTGACCCAGGAAGTTACGGTGGGAAGCCGCAGTAAGGTGGATATCACCATGGCGGTCGACCTAAAAACGCTGAATGAATTAGTGGTTGTGGGGTATGGTACTCAGAAAAAGAGTCAGTTAACCGGTGCTATATCATCAGTTAGTGCTCGTGAAATTGGCGAGTTACCCGTAACCAACGCCCGTCAGGCACTACAAGGCCGTGCGGCTGGTGTGGACGTTAATCAGGCGGGTTCTAAGCCAGGTTCAGCTCCCCAAATCCGTATTCGTGGTCGTCGTTCGTTCAACGCTTCCAACGACCCACTGTTCGTTGTTGATGGTATCCCACTATCTGGTGGAATCGATGACATCAACCCCAATGATATTGCTTCCATGGAAGTATTGAAGGATGCATCTTCAACGGCCATTTATGGTTCGCGGGGTGCCAACGGTGTTGTTATTGTCACTACCAAACGTGGTACGGCCGGTAAAACTACCGTGAGTTTTGATACCTACGGAGGTATCAATCAGTCATTGGGTAGAATTGATGTAATGGACGGGCCACAGTTTGCGGAATACAAGCGTGAGTCGCGCCGGGCGGTTGGAAACTACACGAACGACGACGCTCTATTTGAGCCCATTGAGTTGGAGTCAATTGGATTGGGGCGTAGTACAGATTATCCAAGTACCTTGCTCCGTACCGGGTCTATTCAGAGTCATCAAGTGAGTGTTTCTGGTGGAACCGAGAAAACGGTGTTTAATATCTCAGGTAACTTCTTCAAGGACAAAGGCGTTGTTAAAAATCAAGATTTTACACGGTATACCTTCCGGATAAATCTTGACCATAAAATTAACGATAAACTAAAAGTAGGTACTTCTACTTTTGCGGTTTACGGCGAGCGGAACGGAGAAAACTTTAATCCACTCGGTGGTGCATTGTCGGAGAATCCTCTCGGTGTACCCTACGATGCAGATGGTAACTTGATTTTCTTACCCACTCAGGATGGTTTACGTACCAATCCTTTGTCGGAAATCGTGCCAGGCGCTATCATTGACCAACGTAAGAACTACCGTATATTCAACTCTATCTACGGTGAGTGGACAATCCTGAAAGGCTTGAAGTATCGCTTCAACTTTGGTCCTGACTTTGATATTGATCGTTATGGCCGTTTCTTCGCTCCCGAAACAAACGCCCGTCGCGGCGCTCCTGCGGCTGGTAGCGTAGCCAATCAATTACGGTTTAACTATACCGTTGAGAACATTCTTACCTATACCAAGCAGTTTAATCAGGTACATAACCTGAATGTTACGGCGTTACAATCCTATCAAAAGGACGATTATCAGACTTCTGGTATCAACGTGACGGGTATTCCGGCGACTACTCAGCAGTTCTATAATTTAGGTAGTGCGAGTCAGGTGAGTGGTGTTGGCACGGCCCTTACCCAATGGGCATTACTGTCTTACATGGCGCGGGTAAACTATGACTACAAAGAGAAGTACCTATTGACTGCCACACTTAGAGCAGACGGTTCTTCACGATTTGGTGCTAACAATAAGTTCGGTTACTTTCCGTCAGTTGCGGTGGGTTGGAATATTTCCAGCGAGTCATTCTTGCAGAACGCACGTTGGTTGGATATGGCAAAGCTACGAATGAGCTACGGATCAACCGGCAACCAGGCCATCAACCCTTACCAAACTCAGCCCCTATTGGAGAGAACCTCCTACGCCTGGGACGAGAACGCTGCCTTTGGATACCGCCCGGGTACGATCGGAAACCCCGATTTACGTTGGGAATCGTCAGCTACGGCAAATGCTGGTCTTGATTTTAGCTTCTTCAGCGGCCGCATTTCGGGTGCTCTTGAATACTACGTTACCAACACAACCGATCTGCTTGCACCACAACCCCTGCCTAACTCTACTGGATTTAGTGGGTATACAACCAACATCGGACAGACTAAGAATAGTGGTCTTGAAATCTCACTTTCGACGGTTAATATCAATAAGGGTGGTTTCCGTTGGAACACCGATCTGATGTTTACCCGTAACCGAGAAGAAATCATTTCGCTAGCGAATGGCAAAATAGATGACGTTTCCGCTGGTCGCTTTATCGGAGAGCCCCTTTCGGTCGTTTTTGACTACAAGAAGCTCGGTATCTGGCAGACCAACGAGGTAGATGAGGCTGCACGCTTTCAAAGTAAGGTGGGTGAAATCAAAATCCAGGACTTTAACGGTGATGGTATTATCAACGGAGATGACCGTCAGATCTTAGGTTCAGCCGTTCCTAATTTTGTGGCTGGTTTGACCAACCGTTTTGAATACAAAGGTTTTGATCTTTCTTTCTTCATTTACGCTCGTGCTGGTCAGTTCATTACCAGTAACTTCCACCAGGGCAACAACAGCTTGGCCGGTCGTTATAATAACTTGGATATTGACTACTGGACTCCAAACAATCCAACGAACGAATTTCCGCGTCCGAACGTAAACCAGGAGTCGCCTCGTTATGGCTCAACCCTTCGTTATTTTGACGGTTCATTCCTGAAAGTACGTAACATCAACATTGGTTATAACGTACCAACCAACATAGCCGCCAAGTTGGGTATGACAAGCCTCCGGGTATTCTCCAGCATTCAGCAGCCATTTATCTTCTCGGAGTACCGTACCAAGTACAAAGGTATCGACCCTGAGGTTGAACTTGATAATGGTAATAGTAATGGTAACCAAGGTATTAACTCTGACTTGGCTCCGGCTACCAAGATTATAACCTTCGGTCTCAACGCACGATTCTAATCAAATTGGACCTGGAAATTTTAAAATATTAACTATATGAAATTCAAAATAAAATCTTCAAAAGTTCTCCAAACGGGAGCGATTGTAGCTTCCTTGTTCTTTGGACAGTCCTGTAATCTTGCCGTTCTGGATGAGCAGGTGGTATCCGGAATTGGCAATAATTACTTGAACACAACTTCTGGTTTTAACGACGGTGTGAATGCGGTGTATTCTACTCTTCGTGAATGGTACGGAACCGAGCGGGGCAATAACTTCACCATTTTTGGTACGGATACCTATCAGAACGGTGCCGACGGTAGCCACAAGTTTATCAATACGTATGACGGTGGGCTAGATGCCCGTTCTTCGCACGTTCGTGAAGTATGGGATCTACTATACCAAGGAATCAATGCGGCGAATGCGGTTATTGACCGTTCGGCAAATGTAACGGGAATCAGTGATGTATTAAAAAAGCAGCGGATTGCCGAAGTGAAATTCCTGCGCGCTCATTATTACTTCAATTTGACGCAGATTTTTGGTGGAGTAGATTTACGTTTGACGGAGACCGTCGCGCCCACCAAAGTAGCAACCCGCGCTACGATACCCCAAATGTATACGGCTATTATCAAGGATTTGGAAGAATCAATTCCTGATTTGGAAAACCGGGCAAGATCTGGTGATTACGGACGTGTAACGCGCCCTGCGGCTGAGCACCTATTGGCTCGCGTGTATTTGACCAAGGCTACTTCTGCTGCCAAGGCAACGGATGATTACGCAAAAGCCGAGACATTGGCCAAGAGCGTAATCAATAACTATGGTATCAAATTAACCTCTGATTATGCTTTGGTGCACAAAGAGGGAAATGAGAAGAATGAGGAAGTTATTTTCAGTGTTCAATATACTGGTAACCCCTTAACCAATGGTGGTGGTAATAACTCCCACGTATTCTTCCTCATGGAATATGATAATATGCCGGGTATGCAGCGTGATATTGCGAATGGTCGCCCATTCAAGCGTTACAAGCCAACCTTGTATACCTTAAATCAGGTGTTTGTTAACCGTACTGATGATAGTCGCTACTACAAAACTTTCAAGGATGTGTATTATAGCAACAAACCAGGTAAGTATAATACCAACTACGACAAATCGAAAGCCAGTATCACATTAGCTTTGGGTGATACATCTATTTTTGATCCGGGCTACGAAATGCCAGCGGTAGAACGTGCAAAGCGGCCTTATCAGGTATTAACCCCGAGCATGTACGATGAGCGTCGTTTCCCAGCTTTACGTAAGCATATTGACGGAGCCCGTGCCGACCGTACGCAGTTTAGTGGTACCCGTGATTACATTGCTTTCCGTTTGGCTGAGAGCTATTTGATTATGGCGGAGGCACAATTCAAGCAAGGCAAAATTGCGGATGCCGTTGGTGCCATCAACGTGGTTCGTCGTCGTGCGGCTTGGCCAGGAAAGCAAGCTGCCATGGAAATTACGTCTGCTGATCTTACCATGAACTTTATTATGGAAGAGCGTGAGCGTGAGCTATTGGGCGAGCAAATGCGTTGGTTCGATTTGAATCGTTGGGGCGTACTCGTGGAGCGTGTAAAACTTTATAATCCACAAGCAGCACCAAACATCAAGGACTTCCACACACTTCGTCCGCTTCCTCAAAACCAATTGGATCGTGTAGAAGGTGGTGTTTCAGCATTCCCTCAGAATCCAGGCTATTGATTAACAATGAGTGAATTTTGAGGGGGTCGCCCGGCGATGAGGCTGCCTCCTTATGAATATTCTATCATTCAAAATTCACTCATTAGAAAAGATACTACCTGTGTGAGGTAGAGCGGTGAGTCAAAAGTTCGATTTTCGTTTTTTTGGCAAACTGCGCGATTGATTCCTCAGTAGAAAAGTCCCCCGCTTAGGGGACTTTTCTCTTTTTTTTTAGGGTAGTATAAAACGAATTGCGGATGCTTATTCTAGTTAGAAAACCAGGGAAAACCAATAGGAGTAGCGAATGCAAATTGTTAACTACTCCCTTGTAAGGGTAAAGGGGGTGTAATATCGTTATTTACATGATGAGGAAAATTTATAACCCTTAGTCTCGTTTAAGCAGTTGTCGGGCCCTCATAAAGTTACCTGAACCATTTAAATCACAGTCAACCTTTTCTGTAATGAAAAAAGTGAAATTATTATTTGTGGCCTTACTTATAGGTTGTACCGTCCAACTTTCATTTGCCCAAAAGTCAAAAGATGGATGGGAAGGTCTGTTTAACGGGAAAGACCTTACCGGTTGGAAACAGTTGAACGGAAAGGCCAAGTACGAAGTGAAAGATGGTACTATCGTTGGTACTTCTACCTCAAATACACCCAATTCATTCTTAACTACGGAGAAAAACTACGGAGATTTTATTTTAGAACTCGACGTAATGGTCGATGATAAACTTAACTCCGGTATTCAGATCAGAAGCCTTTCTACCCCAGAATATAACAGCGGTCGGGTACACGGCTATCAGGTAGAAATTGACCCAAGCGCCCGTGGTTGGGCCGCCGGAATCTACGACGAGGCCCGCCGTGGATGGTTATACCCCGGTGATTTAAACCTGGCGGCAAAGACAGCCTTTAAAAATAACCAATGGAACAAGTACCGTATCGAAGCCATCGGTAATCACATTCAGACTTTTCTGAACGGTGTTCCCGTGGCGCATTTGATCGACGATATGACCCCAAGCGGCTTTATTTGTTTACAGGTACATGCCATCAAAAATGCTGATCAGGAAGGTACTCAGGTTCGGTGGAAAAACATTCGAATCAAAACAACGGATTTGAAACTAACTCCTGCCGCTGATATCCGGGTAGCTAATTTTATCCCAAATACCTTGTCTGATGCCGAAAAGGCCCAAGGCTGGAAGATGCTTTTTGATGGTAAATCTGGCGAGCACTGGCGTGCATACAACGGCACAGACTTTCCTCCCAAGCGTTGGAGCCATTCGGATGGGGTCATCATGGTATCAAAGTCAGACGGTTCAGAAACTGGAAATGACTTGGTTTCTCGTGAGAAATTTGGCCCGGGCTTTGAATTCCAATTTGAATTTAAATTGAGCGAGGGTGGCAACAGTGGCGTTAAGTATTTTGTAAACGAAGAGCTAAACTCCAAGGGTCGTTCGGGGTTAGGACTGGAATACCAGGTACTGGACGACGCCAAACACCCGGATGCCAAGATGGGAGTTGTCGGTAACCGTACCCTTGCTTCTTTGTATGATCTGATTCCGTCGGAAAAGCCCGGTAACTCAATTAAGAAAATCGGTGAATGGAACAAGGGACGTATTGTGGTGCATCCCGACGGAAAGGTGCAGCATTTCCTGAATGAGCAAATGGTACTGGAATACGAGCGGAGAGGTCCCATTTATCGTGTTTTGGTGGCCCGTTCTAAATACAAAGATCACGCAGGCTTTGGTTTGGCCGAGAGTGGCAATTTACTTCTGCAAGACCACGGCGATAATGTATCCTACCGTAGCTTGAAAGTAAAAGAATTGAAATAATTACTTTTTAAGGTAAAGTGAAATTATTGACCCTTAACTAGTTGAATCACTATTTATAAAAAGTAAGAAACATGTCTAATAGAAGAGATTTTTTAAAGAAGGCTGGTCTTGCCTCAGCTGGTGTAGTGTTGAGCTCGCGCGCATTCAGTGCGGCCAGTTATAATCGCATTCTTGGCGCAAATGATCGTGTCCGGGTGGGTATTATTGGTTTCTCCAATCGCTTCCGGTCATCACTTGCACCTAGTTTTATGGATCACTCCAAGGAAATGAATTTTGAATTCATGGGAGTATCTGATATCTGGAACCGTCGTCGGGACGAAGCGGCTAAGTATTTGAAAGAAAAAGGGTGGGCTAGCGATCAGTTTGTGCAATGCCGCAATAATGACGAGCTACTCGACCGCAAAGATGTGGACGCGGTGATTATCAGTACTGCCGACTTCCAGCACGCATTACACAGTGTCGATGCTATTCGTTCTGGTCGTGATGTATACATGGAGAAGCCTTTTGCGGAATCGTTGGAGGATGCCAAGCTATGCTTAAAGACTGCCGAAGCTTCTAAACAAATCGTTCAGGTAGGTTCGCAGCGCCGTTCGGCCCCTAACTACCACGCGGCCAATCAATTTATCAATTCGGGTAAGTTTGGTGATATCTCCATGGTCGAAATGACCTGGAATGTAAATCAGCCCGGTCGCTGGCGTTTGCCGGAGTTGACCTCCCAAATACGTAAAGAAGATACCGATTGGGATCGCTTCTTGTTAAATCGCCCCAAGGTAGCCTGGAACCCCCGTTTCTACCTCGAATACCGTCTGTTTTATCCCTATTCATCGGGTATTCCGGGACAGTGGATGTCGCATCAGATTGACACCGTACACTGGTTCTCTGGTTTGGAAGCTCCCCGTAGCGTTGTAGCTAATGGGGGTGTGTACGTATGGAAAGACGGTCGTGTAAATGCTGATACATTTACCGCCGTATTTGATTACGGTCCTTTCGACAACAAGGAAAAAGGATTCCAGGTGATTTATTCTTCGCGTATGCACCAGGCGGCAGGTGATGTAAAGGAATACTACTACTCAAACGGTGGTATGATCAACCTCGATACCAACGAAATTACTCCGGAGGGAGGCTTGCAGTCAGGACCGGCCAAGGCCATGGGAATGTCGGCTAATCTGCTTTCAAAAACGGAGTTAGGTACCGGTGGAATCAAGATGGAAACGGGTGCCAATACCGGGGCTGACCCAATGACCTCCATGCACATGCGCAATTGGATGGAATGTGTCCGTAGCCGTAAGCAAACTAATGCGCCCGCTCGCGCTGGCTTTAACCATTCGGTTGCTAATATCATGGCCACGACCGCACTTCACACGGGCAAGCGTGTAACGTGGGATGCGAAGAAGAAAGACATCGTTGTTAGCTAATGTCTTATTTTAACCTAAGATCTCAATTGATACGAATGAAAAAATCTCTTTTGGTTGTGGGGGCCGTACTAGCGGCCTCCATAGCTTCATATTCTCAAAAAGTAACCCTGACGGACGATAAAGCGGGTAAAAAAGTAGACGTCAGCGTTGATGGCAAACCCTTTACCTCTTACATCTATCCGGGCGTAGCTGAGCTTAAAAAAGCGGTATTGTATCCGGTTAGAACGGCCAATGGTACCCTCATTACGAGAGGATGGCCCATGGATCCACGCGCCGGTGAACGCGTTGACCACCCCCACCACGTAGGTGTATGGCTCAACCACGGTAATGTAAACGGCTATGATTTCTGGAATAGCTCCAATGCTGTAGATCGTACTAAGAACAAGTACGGTGATATCATTCATACCGGTATATCTTCTACCAAGAGTGGAAAAGGTAAAGCGGAGCTTACGGTTAGCGCCGATTGGATCAGTCAGGATGGTGCTACGTTTTTGAAAGAGAAAACCACCTACATATTCAGAGCGATGGGTGATGAGCGGATTATCGACCGGATTACTACCCTCATTGCGCAAGAAGACGTAACGTTTGAGGATTCCAAAGAAGGAGTTTTCGGGATGCGAATGGCTCGTGAATTGGAGATTCCTTCTAAGAAACTGGAGGTATTTACCGACGCTAACGGAATTGCCACAAAGGTTGCTTCGCTCAATAACGAGGGAGTTACCGGTAACTACCTGAACAAAGAAGGTGTAACGGGTGATGACGTATGGGGAAAACGCTCTCCCTGGTGCGAACTGCAAGGCGACATTAAAGGCGAGAAAATAAGTGTCGCTATTGTGGATCACCCTTCGAATATTGGCTACCCGGCCTATTGGCACGCCCGTGGGTACGGACTATTTGCGGTAAACCCGTTGGGAGATAAAGAATTTACTTCCGGAAAGAAAACGTTAAATCACAAATTAAAGAAAGGGGAGTCGATGACGCTGAGATATCGCATCATTGTTGCGTCTCACGACCTACAAAACTCTGAAATTGACGGTTTGGCCGCTGATTTTTCGAAAGTCAAGTAAGCTTAAAAGTAATCAATAAAGTTACGGCCTGTTGGGTACTTCCCGGCAGGCCTTTTTTTAGGCATCCATAAATAATTCGCTTGCTACCCGGTCGGCAAAGAGTTTCCCCTTTTCTGTCAATACGAGAAGCCCATCGTATGATTTTAACCATCCGACGTCACAAAGCCGGAAAATTTCCTCTCCGGTTCGGTATAAAAACAGATTTCCAGATAATTCCTGCAATAGCTCAATCCGGCAACCCCACTTTGTTCTCAAACCGGTCAATAAGTACTCATTAACCTGGTCGGCATTGGATAGTACTTCTTTTGTCGTGGGAAGTTCCCCCTTCAATATTTTCTTTGTATAAGCACCATTATTACTGATATTATACTGTCGGCTGTGTCCGTTGTATGAATGTGCCGAAGGGCCAATGCCAAGGTAGGGCCGACGCTGCCAGTAGGCGCTATTGTGTAGGCTATACTGCTGGTTTTTGGCAAAATTCGAAATCTCGTACTGCTCAAATCCTTCGGTTTCGAGCGTACTTACCAGAATTTCAAACTGCCGGGCGGCGTATTCATCTTCAATAGGGTCCATCTTTTTGCTTTTGACCCATTTTCCAAATGCGGTTTGGGGTTCAATGGTCAGGCAATAGGCCGAAATATGCTCAACTCCGAGTGATAAGGCTTTATAGATGTTAGTGTACCAAATAGAGTCGTCGGGCGAGGGTACGGCATATATCAGATCGACGCTAAGATTGGTAATTCCGGCATCTTGGGCTTTTTTTACGCTGGTTTCTGCCTCTTGGGCGGTGTGCGCCCGATTCATAAATTGGAGGTGTGGGTCGTGGAAAGACTGAATGCCAATGCTGAGGCGGTTCACTCCCAGTTCGGCGAGGTCGCGAAGTACTTCGGTGGATAGATCGTCGGGGTTAGCTTCCAGGGTAATTTCGGCGTCCGGTTTTAGGTGGTATTGATCCCGGATGGTACTTAACAAAAGATCAAGTTCTTTCTTCGTAAGAAGCGAAGGAGTACCCCCACCAAAATATACGGTATGCAACTCTTTACCCGGTAGGAATCCTTCTTGGAGCTTCAATTCCTCCACCATAGCCCCAACGAGTGCTTCTTTGTCACGAAGGATAGTACTGAAATGAAAATCACAATAATGACAGGCCTTTCGGCAAAACGGAATATGTAAGTAAAGGTGCATGGATCAAGAGGGGGTTAAACCAAAAAAAGGCACGGAATCTCCGTGCCTTTTCTGCCAAATGTAAAAGATGGCTAATTATTCTGCGGCAACGACATTGAACGTTACAGAGTGCTTCACTTCTTTGTGAAGATCGACTACTGCGACGTAAGTACCAATAGATTTTACTTCTTCTATGGTAATTTTCTTACGGTCAATTTGGATACCTTTTGCGCTCAGAGCGTCAGAAATCTGTGTGTTAGTCACACGTCCGAAAATACGACCACTTTCACCTACTACCGCAGGAATTGTGATGATCATTTCTCCGATTGCGGCGGCAATTTCCTCGGCATCTTTTTTCAGCTTATCAGCTTTGTGGGCTGCCTGACGAATGTTTTCGTTTACAATCTTACGATTGCTCGTATTTGCCAAAATAGCGTAGCCTTGTGGAATAAGGTAATTACGACCATATCCGGGCTTCACGCTTACGGTATCGTTCTTGTAACCCAATCCGGCTATATCTTCTTTTAATATGATTTCCATTTCTTACGATCTTCTTTTCGTGATTATTTCAATTGATCGGCTACAAACGGCATCAGGGCCAAGTGACGTGAACGCTTGATGGCTTGTGATACTTTACGCTGGAATTTCAAGCTCGTACCTGTTAGGCGACGGGGAAGAATTTTTCCTTGCTCATTGACCAGTTTCAACAAAAAGTTGGGGTCTTTGTAGTCGATATATTTGATGCCTGATTTCTTGAAACGGCAATATTTCTTACGATTGATATTCTTTTCAACCGGTTCGTTTACGAGTGTCATAGTTTATGCCTCCTCCTTTTTAGTTTCTACTTCCTTCTTCTTTCCTACTAGGCCCCTACGTTTTTTCTCGTTGTAAGCCACAGCGTGCTTGTCAAGAGAAACAGTCAGGAAGCGCATTATGCGCTCATCACGACGGAATTCAGTTTCCACAATGTCGATCAGCGATCCGGCTGATTTGTACTCAAATAGGTGGTAGTACCCGGTGTTTTTCTTTTGTATTGGGTAGGCCAGCTTGCGCAATCCCCAGTCTTCCTCATGCACTAGTTCCGCGCCGTTTTCGGTGAGGAGGTTACGGAACTTGTCAACGGCGTCCCTCATCTGGGCCTCAGATAAGATGGGAGTTAAAATGAACACCGTTTCATACTGATTGTTCATACGAAATGAATTAATAGTAAATAAATTTGTTGTTTTTTCTCTAAAAATGAGGGTGCAAAAATAAGGCTTGAAATTTATATTTCCAAGCCTTATTGGTAAGTTATGTGAATATCAGGGGGTTATTTTACTGTAAAGTCGCCCTGACCGATCTTAAATCCCTCTGAGTATAATTCTACGGCGTATTTACCGTCTTTGAGAGGTACTCCACCCCGGCCGTACATAATGTCGACGGTTTGGCGGCTATTATCAAAATTGACGACCTCTTTCGAAGAGTAAATCATTTCCCGGCCATTGTAGATAAATGCTCCCGAACCCGTAGCCATGTCAGAAAGCACGGCACCGTTGGGGTCAAGAATACGAAGATGTACTTCCTTTCTGCCCGGTTTGGCGATGGCATTTTCACCGATAACAAAGCTTACCTTCAATTTATCGATTCGGCGTGCACGATAGTTACCTCCCTCTTGCTCTTTCCCTTTGGCTGTAAGTGAATTTACACGGATATTTTCGGCGCGCAGAGCAGAAGCGATCGTAACCTTTTCACTCAACGTCCGGTTTTGTACAGCATAATTGGTTACTGAGTCAGTCAAAGCAGACGTTTGCTCTTGTAGGCCACTGACTGCTTTTGAAAGTTCCTCGTTTTTAGCCGTAACAATTCCTAGTTCTTCTTTGAGAAGGGCGATGTCGCGGTCTTTCTGGTTCAGAATAGCTTCGTACGACCTAATTTTAGATTCATACTGCTTAGCCGAGTAAGAACCCAGATTTTTGAGTGCCTGCTTATCCTTTTCCAATTGTTGCTTCAAAACGATCAGCGAGTCAACGCTTCCTCCCAATTGTTGGATCTCGGCAATTTTGGCATCCAACTGGGAGGAGATCGAATCAAGCTTTGTTTTGGTAAACAGAACTTCCTCGGTCTTAGCAGCAATGATTGTATCTTTGCTTTGATTGTCTTGGCGTTCCTGATAGAAGAAGTAAAATAGTACGACATTCAATAGTGCCAAAACGGCTAAAGCGGCCCATAAAAGAGTTTTACGATCGCGCTTTTGCTCCTGATTATAATCCATACGGTGCGTTAAATTTTTTAGTTAAAGAGATGAATAATAACGAAAATTGTGATTTTTGTACGACACAAATGTACCATTTTATTTTTACATGCTTATTAAGCAACTCACTATCAGATTTCTAAATAAAGATTTACCATGTTAATCAAAGATAATATTGAACATATTGAAGCTGAGCTCAACGGTAGAGCTCAAATAGTAGCAGTAACAAAGACGAAGCCCAATGAAGTACTACAAGAGGCCTATGATGCAGGTTGTAAGTGCTTTGGCGAGAACAAAGTGCAGGAAATGACCGCTAAGTACGAGGAGTTACCCAAAGATATTGAGTGGCACATGATTGGACATTTACAATCTAACAAGGTTAAGTACATGGCTTCTTTTGTTAACCTCATCCACTCCGTGGATAGTTCTAAACTACTAGCAGAAATAAATAAACAGGCGGCTAAAAATGATCGTATTATCGATTGTTTGTTGCAGGTTCACATTGCTGAAGAAGAAACAAAGTTTGGGCTGTCAGAAAACGAAGTAACGGAGATTTTAGACTCTTCTGAACTTAGAACTCTTACCAACATACGTATCAAGGGCTTGATGGGTATGGCCACCAATACCGATTCGGAGCAACAGGTACGAAAAGAGTTTCGCGGCTTAAAACGGTTTTTCGAATCGTTCCAATCCCGCACTAATGCTCAGGTTACTATGAAGGAGCTTTCCATGGGCATGAGTGGTGACTACCTCATTGCCGTCGAAGAGGGTAGTACGCTTGTCAGGGTGGGTAGTGCTATTTTTGGGGCCAGAAACTAAGCGTTGGCCTCCTGTGGGTTGGCGAATGTATTTTGAATAGTCTCCAGAACGTACTCATAGGAAAGTTGGGCGCAGGGTAAGCCTTCTTTTTGTACCAGAACGCAGTTCTTTTGGTTACCGTAATCGCCCGAGTAGGGGTTGTAGTTTTGGAAGTTATTGAGCGAGCCCATCAGTACAAAACCAACCGTACCGGTTGCGTTGGCCAAGTGAGAAGGACCGCTATCCAGACCAATGAAATAGGTGGCTCTACGAATTACTTCGGCGGTTTCCATGATAGAAAGTTGGCCACAAAGCGAGCGGTAGGAAGGGTTTTCGATGGAAAGATTACTCCGTAAACCAACCTCTACGATCTTGAAAGGATAGCGCGCAGTTAGTTCTTGAATAAGTCGCTCCCAATTGGAAGTGGGCCAGTCTTTCGGGGTGTAGTTCGATTGGCAATGGACCACAATATATGGTTCGGTTAGCCCGAGGTTATCTACTTTTTGTCGATGTTTATCCTGTAAATAGATGCGGGGTTGATCATCTTCGGGTAAGGTTAATCCGGCTGTTTTGGCAAAACCGGTTAGTAGGTTGCCAAAATTCAGATAAGTGAACACGTTAATTCCTGCCGCATTAGCTACTGGGTTTTCTACAAATACATCACAAACCGGGCAGTGGTTGTTATTTCGGAATTGAAGTTCGAGGACTTGATCAAAAATGCCAGTACCAATTAGCACGCGGCGTTGGGTAACACAAAACTCCGGGAAAGTCTCATCGACGTTAGGATTGGTATCAATCAATTCTTTGAAGGCGGGCTTGACAAACCAAATAATATGTGCCTTTGGGTACAGCAAGCGAATATGCCGAGAAAGGGGCTCGGTGGCCACTATATCACCAAAATGCTCCGTGCGGACTACGGCAATTAACTCTCTTTTCTGCGAGGAAAGTCGCCATTTTTTTATACTGAGCGAAAACCAGGCTTGGTAGGCGAGTAGATGAGCTTTCGCAATGTGCGAGTATTTAACGTAGCGATGGGTCCAGAGCGCAATAAAACTTTGTAGGGTCATTTTTGTAGGGTCATTCCGGTTTTATTCTTTTTGGCCGCAAGTTAGGGAAGAAATTATAATGGACTATTGCTTGCCCCTGCCTTTACCTTTACTTTTGACAAATTGATTAGCAGAAAATAAACCTACGATCCTATGAAATTCATGTTGCAAGCTGGCGCATTGCTTGGCACCATAGCGGTGGCTTTGGGTGCCTTTGGTGCCCACGCTTTAAAAGGTACATTGGAAGCATCCGGAAGAGCAGATACGTTTGAAACGGCGGTGAAGTACCAATTTTACCACGCGATAGCACTGGTTTTGATTGGGGTACTACTATCACGAGCTGAGGGCGACGCGATCAAATGGCTCAATTGGTCGGGGTATTCGTTCGCGGTTGGTGTCGTTATATTCTCGGGTTCATTGTACACCATTTGCTTCACCGGCATTACAAAATTCGGGGCGGTAGCTCCCATCGGTGGCGTACTGATGATTGTTGGGTGGGTACTTTTATTTCTTACTGCGGGCAAACTTTCTTAAAAAAGTAGTAGCCATTAATGATGGGTAGAAAGAAAATTCAGGCTTTTTCTGACAATCTGACCCATCGTCTGGCATTCCATAAAGGCCTGGTGTCGATAATGCTTCGCCAGGTCTTTTCGGAGTAGCGATACGTACTCGGGGTGGGAGATAATATCGTCGGCCATGACGTCGAGTATATCATCCGCCCGGAATCTTTCTATCCGCATGCGGGTAGAAATTTGGGTACGTTCCTCAATCTGGTATTGCCGCACACTTTCGGACGTCATGTACTTCATGCCCAGTTCAATCATCATATTGTTTTGCTTGAAATACTGGGGCATGTAGACCGTTTTCTTTCCTTCATAGGACTGTTGGTCAAAATCAATGGCTCTGAAACGATAGTAAATCTCTTCAAAATCAGGCGTAATGTCTACGACGAAGTTACTGGAATGCATGTCGCCAAGTAGCCTCACAAAGCAACGCTCGTTGAACTTTACAAACTCTTTACACAGACGGATCGGGTTGAGGTTAGGGTCAGAAAGTTGGGTTTTCATAAACACATCTCCGGGTATTCCTGCTATGTGTTCTTCCACTAATGATTCACCACTTGTCAGGTAGCTCACCTGATTGGGGGAGAATATATCTTCTAGTTCCAGCCCATACACCCGCGAAGCATCGGCATTCTTGATGTAAAAATAATCGAAGTTATCGTTGATCTGATTAACGATCCTGATCCGGAAAGGGCGTGTATTGCCGTAGGTACACAAGTCTACGCGATCTACCGACAAGTGTTTCAGAATGGACAAGTCGCCATCTACTTTAAGATGAGCGTAGATTGTCTTTAAGGCCTGAAATATGTCGGCAGTGTCGCTTGGGTCGTAGAAAACCGATAGCCACATGGTATCATTTCCTTTGACATCGTACAGCGAAATGGCATTTGAAAATCGTAGCAGATCGGTATAGTGAATCTCCAAGGGTACTTCCCGTTGGTATTTCTTTAGATAGTCTCGAAGGTCAGTATTGATCTTATACGCTATTTTCTTTTTGCTGATGAGTGCCATGTTGCCGGATTACGTACGAGATAAGGTAAAAGGCCGTTGCGAATCGATTTTTAGAAAAATAAACAAAAGGATAGAAAATGACCACAGGGATGATCCTCCGTAGCTAAAAAAGGGTAGAGGAATACCAATTACGGGCATAAGACCGATCGTCATGCCAATATTAATCATGAAGTGAAAGAAGATAATTCCGGCTACGCAATACCCATATACGCGGGCAAATCGCGTTCGTTGTCGTTCGGCCAGGATGATAAGCCTAATAATAAGCCCCACGAATAAACAGACAACGATAAGGCTGCCAATAAAGCCATGCTCTTCACCCACGGTACAAAAAATAAAATCCGTACTTTGTTCCGGCACAAAGTCAAACTTCGTTTGGGTACCTTCCAGAAACCCTTTTCCGGTCAATCGACCCGAGCCAATGGCAATTTTGGATTGAATTACGTTCCAGCCGGCTCCCCGGGGGTCAGAGTCGGGATCAATTAAGACCATAACCCGGCTTCTCTGGTGTTTTTGAAGTACGTTATTGATAAAGAAATCAACTCCGAATACTACCCCTATCATGAGTCCGGCTACCAGAAAAGTTGCCTTGGTGCCTCCACTTCGCCGGGTACCTTTGGGCATGATCCATAGAAAGAGAAGAGCAACAACAATAATACCGGCGGCGATAAACCACTTAACAAATAAAAGTGTCAATATGAGGAGGATTGCCATTATAATGCCAATGGCCGGGATAAAGCCGGGTAGACCTTCACGGTAAAGCATGATAGCGAAAGAAGCAAAAACCAACATGGAGCCCGTCTCGTTAGAGAGTAGAATTAATAATGCTGGTAAACCGATGATACCCATGATGGGTAGGTAATTTTTCCAGGACCGGATTAGGCTTATGGAGGGATCACTGAGGTATTTAGCCAAAGCCAGGCAGGTGGCGAGTTTGGCAAACTCGGCTGGTTGGAGGGAAAATGTGCCTATTTTGATCCATGACCGGGACCCGTTGATCTCAGTTCCTGCAAACAGTACGACTACTAACAGAAGTATGAACAGCCCATAAATAATAAAGCCAAAGGTTTCATAAAACTTGTAGTCGATGACTAATATGCAGATAATAAGTAGGATGGTAGTACCGATCCACATCATTTGCTTCCCGGCATTGTGCGTAGTATCAAAGATGCTGGTAGGTACTTCGGGACTATATACGGCAGCATAAATATTAAACCAACCGATTAAAATACATAAAATGTAGATCAGAACAGCCACCCAGTCAAGGTTCTGCGTAAGGTTATTTTGATTCTGGGCCATTACTTAATAAATGAAATATAATACTCTTGTTGAAGGCCAATCATTTTCCTGTGGACGTGGTGGTTTGCTTTTCTTTGGTGGTTTCGCCTGATTTCTTATCGGCAAGTGGAGTGGTGATTTCTTCCTTCTTTGCGGGAGCTTTTGCGGGAGCCTTTTTTGGAGCAGGGGCTGAAAGGGGGGACATTAGCTTTAGATTTAAAACATAGTTCTCCAATGCCTTATTTTCTGTTTTACCTTTAATAAAACGCTCTATGATCAGGTTTGCTACCGGCGCCGCCGCGGTACCTCCCCATCTACCATTTTCTACAAACACGGCAATGGCAATCTTTGGATTATCAACCGGAGCAAAAGCTATAAATATAGAGTGGTCAGGACCTTTCTTGTTTTGGGAAGTTCCTGTTTTGCCCGCAATAGTAATATTCTTTATTCTGGCGAGACCCATTACTGTACCTGCTTCAACGGCACCCACCATGCCCGGGATGATTGTCTCGAAGTGTCTGGCATCGATTCCGGTTTCATGACGAATCAGGTACTCAGGCAGTGGGGTTCTTTTTTTACCCACTCCGCTCACAACGTGTGGGGTATAGAAATGGCCTCTATTGGCAATAATGGCAGCCACATTCGCCATTTTAATCGGGGTAATGAGCAACTCACCTTCGCCGATACTTAGGGAATAAATATTAGAAAACTTCCATCGTTTCTTCCCGTAAATTTTATCGTAGTACGAATCGTCGGGTAAATTTCCCCGGTATTCGCTTGGTAGGTCAACGCCTAAACGTTGGCCGATGCCAAATTTAGTCATTTGCTCGTTCCACTTATTGAGACCTACCGCGGAGGCCTGATAAGTATCGGAGATGTCATTATTGTATATAATACGCTTGAATACCTGAAAGAAGTAAGGATTGCACGAATACTGAATACCGTGGAGTACGCTGTTGGCCCGACCGCCACAGTGGCAGTTCATGGGTACTCCTGCGTGGGTAAATCCGGTAGCAGGGGTAATAACACCAGCTTGTAAGGCAGTGAGAGCTTGCAATACCTTGAAGGTAGAGCCTGGGCGATAGCCGGCCATGATAGGCCGATTGAATAGGGGTTTGTACGGATTATTTACAAGTTTCTGGTAGTTCTTTGAAAAATGGCGGCTCGCCAGAAGGTTGGGATCGTAGCTGGGAGCGGCTACCATGGCCAGAATTTGACCGGTTTTGGGCTCGATAGCCACTACGCTACCTACTTTATTTCTCATGAGGCTATCGGCAAAGGCTTGTAAGTCAAGATCTATACCGGTGTAGAGATTCTGGCCAGCAACGGCATTGGTATCCAACTCGCCGTCTTTCCAGGAACCCTTGATTACACCACTTACATTTTGCATTACAAACTTTACTCCGCGTCGTCCGCGTAGTTGTTCTTCGTAAAAAGTTTCGAGACCGCTCTGACCAATATAGTCGCCTTGTTGATAATTATAGGAGTCCTGCTTTTCAAGTTGTCTTTTTGATATTTCACTTACATACCCCAGAGTATTAGCCATGGTTGGGTAGGTGTAGGTTCGAAGAGAACTTTTCGAAAACTCAAAACCGGGATAATCTACCATAACATCTTGAATACGGGCGAAGTCTTCCCGGGAAAGCTGCCTTAAAAATAAAGAAGGTTTAACCCGCGAGTAGGAGGTCGCGGACTTCATTAAACTATCAAACATTGTTTTTTGAATATTGAGTAGGCTACAAAAAGTGAGAGTATCCTGAATCTTGGCCTTGTAAGGAGTCACCAATAGATTGTATACAGGCGTATTGTACACGATCAACTTATCATTCCGGTCGTAGATTTGTCCCCTGAAAGGAATTTCCACGACCCTCTTAATTGAGTTACTTGACGATTCAATGGAATAGCTGTCGTCTAATACCTGTAAATAGAAAAGCCTGAAAACAAAGGCGAAGCCAATGATTCCAAAAAAAGCAATAATTGTAAATTGACGATTATCTAACATTCCACACAAAAAATTCCATTACCTACAACATTCGCCACGAAGTTCGTGAGATAGAATCATTTATCAAAGTTGACTCTTGAAATACTTTTACTCACCAGCCAGCGCCCTTGGTCTGAGTTTTGATCCGACAGATATACCCATCGGCTGTTATATACAAGGTACTACCATCATCTCCCCAGGCACAGTTGGCGGTCGCCTGTCCGGTATCGATCCTGCCCAGGAGCTTACCACTCGGGTTTAAGACCAATACCCCCCCCGGACCCGTGGCCCAAAGATTACCGTCTTGATCAATTTTAAGTCCGTCGGGCAGTCCCTGCATTCCTTTTCTGCTCATTGGAGTAGCGTCAAAGAAAAGCGTTCCATCTCCCAGATTGCCGTTATCTAACACCGGGTACGACATCCAGATCGCTTTTTCTGGATCTGACTGCGCTACATAGAGTGTTTTTCCATCGGGTGAAAACGCTAATCCATTGGGCCGGGTAAGATTATCAATCAGAAGCGTGACAGTGCCGTCAGGAGCTATACGATACACCCCAAAAACAGCAAGTTCCCGGCTTGAATCTTTGTCAAGCTGAGCCAAACCATAGGGTGGGTCAGTAAAATAGTAACTACCGTTTCCGGTGTGTTGGACTACATCATTCGGGCTATTAAAACGTTTTCCCTTGTATCGATCGGCGAGGGTATATTTTCCTCCACCTGAAAGCGGCATGACCGTGACCCGCCGGTCCCCATGTTCACAGGCTACCAACCTTCCCTGATCATCTAACGTTAAACCATTACTCCCGGGTTCGTTACTATACGTACCGGTCCCCGTATAGCCCGAAGGTTTCAGGAAAACGGAAATACCCTGTTTTTCATCCCACTTAAATATTGTATTTGCGGGGACATCGGAAAAAAGCAGGTAGCCGCCCTCTTTGATCCAGAGCGGTCCTTCTGACCAGACAAATCCGGTTGCTAAAACTTCCAGAGTACTTGTTTTTGGGAGTAGTTTCTCGAGCTGGGGGTCATCGTATACGACCTTTCCCATGGTTGGGTACATAGGTTGTGCTTGATTTTGTGAGTAGTTAAGTACTAGTAGACATACCAGAAGGCTTTGGTAAAAATATCTTCGCATATTCATGTAAGTTTTGACAAGAAACTTTGGTAGTTTCGTCTGATTGTAGAACGCCACCATTTTTTAGGCCTTAATTTACTTTAAATCAAAAAATATACCTAGAACCAAGTGACTTATTTACGTTAAGTAAACGTAGAATGATTAGTTATTGAATAATTCCTCCGTTTACTTCATTACCAGATAAAATTATACTTCCAAAGGGGGGAAGCACTAAATAAGTTGGGTGAAATTCACTATCACCATTGCTCTGGAATACAATATGTTCAAATCGTTTTGCTTCGTCATCAAGTACCACCTTTCTGTTTTTATCCGAAAGGTTGTGGATGATCAGAAATGGTTCTGTAAGGTTTGGGCGGTAATACGCCAGAATGTACTTACGGTGGCTTTGGTGAGGTAATGCTGGTTGTAAGTTAGGGTGAAGTACCTGGCCCAGGGAAGGAAAGGTCTTCCGAAGACTAATCAGACTCTTGTAGTGATTCAACAGGGAGTCAGGATCACCGATTTGTTGTGATACGGAACGAACGGACCTCCGACGCGAATAAACAGGTTTTTGCCAGAGTGCTCGTTGGGGATCATTGCGATGGTCAGTCCACAGGAAGGGCTCCCGGATGTGTTCATCCGGCTTGATGCCCAGCATTCCAATTTCTTCCCCATAATAGATATAAGGCTGGCCGGGTAGGGTCAGGAGAATAGCCGCCGCCAGTTTCATCTGGGCAATACTCCCGTGGGCGATACTACCGATTCTAACTTGATCGTGATTGGTGATCATGGTGGCATCAATGAAGTTAGGGTTATGCGTTCCAAAAAGCGAGTAATCATGCATTAGAGCATGCACGATGCCGGTGTCCCGTTTTGTTTTGATCATCTTTTGGATCGCGGTGCTCAAATCAAAATGAAAATTTGCCTTCAACCCCTTAAAATAAGGAGCAACTTCATCTGCTTTTGCCCATACTTCCCCTACGGTATAGGCATTGGGTTTAGCTTCCTCAGCAACTTTCCCAAACTCTTCCCAAAATGCCAGATTTTTTTCTTTCAGCCAGGTAGGATAGATATGACGGGCGGCATCCAGCCGAAAACCATCCACCCCGATTTCTCGGAGCCAATACCGGACGATCTTATACACTTCATCTCTCAGGGGTGGGTAATCATAATTCAGATCAGGCATTTCTTTCCAAAACATGGCGTAGTACTTCTGAGCATCACCCTTAATGCTGTGCCAGGGGTAAATCACGTGGGCGTCGTCGGTCACTTCCCGTTCTGCAACCCCCAAAGCTTCAATTTTATCAGGATTCATCCACCAATAGTACTGGCGGTATTGACTATCGGGATCTTTTCTGGCTTGCTTAAACCACTCGTGTTGGCTGCTGGTGTGATTGATAACGAGGTCCATGTACAAAGCCATCCCTCGTTTGTGTACTTCGGCGAGTAAGTTCTTGAAATCATCTAGGGTACCATATTCCCGATCAATTCCGTAATAATCGGTTACGTCGTACTTATGGTAGCTTGGTGAGGGTTGAATCGGACTCAGCCAAATGGCCTCAATGCCTAGCTCTTGCAGGTAATCCAGCTTGGATGTGATGCCGTTGAGGTCACCAATACCATCCCGGTTGGAGTCACAGAATGACCTTACAAAAATTTCGTAGCATACGAGTGGGATCCTAGCTGAGTGGGTTGTGTGGTTTGGCATGTTACTGATAGCGTAAGTTCAAAGAGAGATTTTACCTAGAGAAGTAGGGAGAAAGGAGTTGATAAACCAAGTGGGTGGGTAAACCCATGATCGTGTAGTAGGATCCTTCGATCCGCTCGATTCCAACCATTCCGATCCATTCCTGAATGCCATATGCCCCGGCTTTATCAAAAGGCTTTTGGGATTGTACGTAAAAATCAATCTCCTTATTGGTGAGTTGTCGAAACATAACTTTGGCAATATCAGTTTTCGTAATGACGTACTCGTTGGTTAACAAACAAATACCCGTGATTACCTCGTGCGTTGTGCCCGAAAGTGATTGTAACATTTCAAAAGCTTCCCGGTCATCAGCAGGTTTGTTGAGTATACTATCGTTTATAACCACGATGGTATCTGCACAAAGGATCAATTGTTCTTTGATACCTTTTGAAAACTGCTCTGCTTTATGGCGAGCCAGGAAGGCAGGCACTTCTATTGGGAGCATTTCATCCGGAAACAGTTCATCCGTAGGGCGAACCTCAACGGTAAATTTAAAGCCAGCATCCGTCAGAAGCTGCCGGCGACGGGGGGAGTTAGACGCTAGAACGAGTGGACGGTTAAGTGGAATATTCATAAAGTGGCAAGTTTTATCAGTACAAAGGCCGCTTTTAGTCTAATGAAGGAGCAACTAATTAGGCTGTTGAAAAAATAAGTGAGGTTGTCTGAACAAAGTAAAGTAAATAAATGTTGGCACATTAAATGTATTAACATTATATTTGTTGGGCAAATCAACTAGTAGTGTGTCGGACTCAACACATTTGACCGCTGAGAATTCAATATTAACAACTAAGTACACTCTTTCACCTTCAAATATTGAAATGTAGAAGGGTCAAAAATCGCTTTCATTTGATTTTTGCACACTTTTCTATACTCTATTTATTTAAGTCCGACAGACTCCTAGGCTCAAAGATTCATAAATATGTCCATAGAAAACGATATTAAGCAAAAGAAATTCAGATCAGCTTACCAAAGGTTAACCATAAACCTCGTGTATACGGCAAATTGGATGATTTATCAGCAGCTTGAATTGTTACGGGGTTATGATCTTACAACTCAACAGTATAACGTTTTGCGAATACTAAGAGGGCATCATCCGACACCGATGAAGGTTAATGCCATCGCTGACCGTATGCTGGACAAAACATCCAATGCTTCCAGGCTAGTTGATAAACTTTTGGCAAAGGAGCTGCTTGTTCGAAAATCCTGCGAGGCAGACCGTCGGGCGGTGGACGTATTGATAACGGAGAAAGGCCTTGAATTACTGAAAGAAATAGACCCGTTGATTCTTGATCTTGAAAACGAGATGGACGTAATAACACCCGAAGAGGCGGAAACAGTAAGTAAAGTACTGGATAAATTACGTCGATCTAATTAGTTGAAAATTAAACCATAACAATAATTACTTACAACAAACACCTATTCAAGTCTATGAAAATTGTGAAACAAATTGCCGGAATGATGGCTGCCGTGATGCTACTTACAAACGTTGCTAGCGCCGAAGAGGGAACAAAAGCTACTACCTACAAAGTAGACGCGTCCAAGAGTACATTAAAGTGGAATGGAAAGAAAGTGACCGGTGAGCACTTTGGTACAATCAACTTAAATTCAGGTTCATTTACCTTAGATGGTTTAAAACTGACCGGTGGATCATTTGTGGCTGATATGAGCAGCATCGTGGTTGAAGATTTGACCGATAAGGTATATAATGCTAAGCTATTAGGTCACTTGAAGTCGGATGATTTCTTTGCAGTAGAGAAAAATCCAACGGCTAATTTTACCATGACGAAGGCAGTAGCAAAAGCTGGCGGAGTATATGACGTCAGTGGAAATCTTACAATCAAAGGTATTACAAAACCTATTACGTTTCCTGTTACAGTGACCCCCTCCATTAGTGGTGCAAGCGTAAAAGGTACCATGGTAGTAGACCGGGCGAAGTACGACATGAAGTTTCGTTCAAAGTCATTCTTTGATGCTGCTACTCTAGGCGACAACTTGGTTTACGATGACTTTACCATCGAAGTGAATCTGGTAGCTGCCAAATAAAAGACTCTTTTTAAGGTTCGTAAAGGCCCGTCTGACATTACGTTAGATGGGCCTTTGCTATTTTCTTTCAAACGGAGGGAAGTCGGGCAGGTACTCAATTTGACCACTTTTTACCGTAAAACAGTAATGGTAAAGACCGTTGGTGATAGCCAAAAAATCGGGTTGAAGTGTAAAATTATACCGGGCGATCTGGGCAAAGGTAGCTTGGGAAAGTTTTATATCGGGAGACTTACATTCAATCAATAAATGCGGAACCCCGTCGGTATTTAGTACCATAATATCCTGCCGCTTGGCCATCTTATTGTAATAAAGTCCGGTTTCTACAGCAAATAGTGATTTGGGATATTTATAGTGATTGATCAGCAAATGAATCATGTGTTGCCTTACCCATTCTTCGGGAGTAAGCATGATATATTTCCTTCGAATAATATCATAAATATAGGGTTTCCCGTTTAGCTCTTTAACTTTGTGCTCAAAGGGAGGCAGGTTCAATGATTCCATGGCCGAAACTACAAAAAAATACAAATTTCATATCATAACAACCCATGACAACCAAAGAAGAAATCGTAATAAACTGGCTACCTCGCTACACCGGTACGCCGGTTGAGGAATTTGGTGAATACATACTATTGACGAATTTCATGAACTACGTGACAATGTTCAGCGAGAAATTTGGAGTGGAAGTGAAGGGTTATGGCAAGGCTTTTCAAACGGCAACGGCCAATAATATCACCATTATAAATTTCGGAATGGGTAGTGCCATGGCGGCCACCGTCATGGATTTGCTTTCGGCCATTTCACCAAAAGCAGTACTTTTTTTGGGTAAATGTGGTGGTTTAAAAAAAACTCAGGTGGGTGATTTAGTACTTCCGATCGCCGCAATTCGGGGAGAAGGCACCAGCAATGACTATATGCCTTCCGAGATTCCGGCATTACCTTCTTTCCGCTTACAACGTACGGTTTCGTCCAGCATTGCCAAGCACGAAATGGATTATTGGACCGGTACGGTGTACACTACCAACCGCCGTATATGGGAGCATGATGAAGATTTCAAGGAATACCTGAAAGATATTCGTGCTTTGGCCATCGATATGGAAACGGCTACTATCTTCATTGTCGGCTTTGCCAACTCTATACCCCACGGTGCCTTACTACTCGTTTCGGATAATCCAATGATTCCTGAGGGTGTTAAAACCGAAGAGAGCGATAGGAAGGTGACGGCCGAGTACGTTCAAAAGCATTTAGAAATTGGCATAGACTCGCTCACTGAGTTGGCTGAGTCTGGTGAATCAGTAAAGCACCTTCGGTTTGAGTAAAAGATAAGTTGTTTGTGGTTATTCTATTGAAGCCGGGGTGCGACCACCTCGGCTCCTTTTGTTTTCTGCCAAAGAATCAGTGTAAACGAAAAAGTTTTTAAGAACTGGAATTCTACACCTTCCAAACTACTATTTTTAATGACTTGGAGAATTCACCATTTCAATAAAACCACCTTGCTGAATACTTAAGTTACCCGAGGCATGCAAGGCTCTTATCTGGACTGGCGATGCAATATTTATAGTATGTCCCAACTTTATGAACACCTCATCGGACGTTTTTGGAACCTTTTCACAACACCATATCCCGGTATCGTTCCAGTTGCCCGATTGCAAGGTAGAAGGAGGAATATAAACCCGAACTGGTTTGGCTAGCATGGGTTCAGATTGGGCAAGAAAATTACTATTTATAATTGCATTTGACCAATATATAGCCGCCAGACGTTGCCCATCTTCGTTTAAGTGGAGGTTATCCACCCTGCCTTCGTTGGTAATGATGTTTAAATCAGGCCCTTGATAAGTATCAGGAATTTCCTGAATTACCCTATGCTGCGCATTGACAATGTGCTGTGCTACGCCATTGTTGTAAGCCGAAATGGCAACCATCCATGCTAGTTTTTCATGTTGTGCTTCTTGCCTGGTTTTTTGAATTACCCCCAAAGAGTAATTGAAAAATTCTTCGGTTGTTCCACCGGCGTCATTGATCCCATGGCTAGATAAAATTCCTCGTAAACCCGTCATGGGAACATACTTGTTGATGGTGTTTCTAATATTAACGTAGGGCATCCGGATAGAATAATTGATAAAACCATGCGAAAAAGGAATATCATAAGCTGATTTGTACGTCAGATCCATGTTGGAACCACCAAATGCCGCGCCGTAAAATAGTATAGGCACATTGAGCTTACTAGCTAAGGAGTCTCCCAATTGGGTCCAATACCACGGATTTCCAAAAGGAGATAAGCTGCAGGTTATACAGAATTGGCCATATTGGTTGGGTAGGTAGGTAGTATCAGCAGTTTGGAGATACTGAGTATGCATTTGGCTTCCTTGCTCGAAGTGTATTCCATTCACCCTTTCATCATTACTACCCAGGCTAGGACTAGCACCTCCCTCTGCATTGGAATGGCCAACAATCAAAAATACTTCCCCAATACCTACTTTTTCCAGGGTAGTTACCTCCCCAATTGGTTGGCCATTTTTTATACCTCTGACCAGTAAATTATACCAACCGCCTTCACCAGTTATTGATCCACAATAGTACCCACTAATCGGGTTGGCTTCCACTGATAGCCAATCGGTAGCTATGCCTTGTCCTTCGGATCGGGGGAGTAGCTTTGCTTCAATTCTATCCAGATCATTCGGGCAGGTACCTGATAGGTAGAATTTTGTGGAGTTTTGATTAGTCCGTTGAAAAACGATACCAGAGGTAGGAAATTGAATGGTGATCTGGGCAAGAGCGGGTAAAGAGAATAATGCAAAGAATAGGCTAAGGCGTAGGAACATCGTTGAGAATTTGTGTTGTGGGTTTTTTATGCGGTCCAAAAAAAGCAGTTTCAAAACTTAAAACAAAAGGTTATTAAAGGTTATCACGAATGGTTTATTATTGGTTTTCTAGACACATGCCTTAGGTTGTGCAAAGCAGCGGCAATATTCATCATGCTGTCTCTGATATGATACTTCCTAAGTCGGATTTTATTCTTAATGATTTTCAGTCTTTTCACCCCTGCAAATGCATGCTCGACTCTGACTCTAATCTTGCTGATCTCTCGGTTGATGCTCTTTTGCAAGTCCGTGATCTGTCCATTCCTTGGTTTTTTGTAGGGTAGTATTACGTTGGGATACCCCTTCTCCACACCCGCAAAACCCAAGTCCGCCAGCAGGTTAAGCGGCGTGTGTTCTACATCAATCGAGTCCCACAAGGCTTTGTCATGAATGCTCCCCCGACAGCAGGGGCTCATGTAAAGGATATAGCCTTCTGCGGTTGTGATGGCCATATTCTTGACCCTGTGGAGTTTCTTCTTGCCGCTGTATTCCTGCTTTTGACCATCGTAATCCTAGCGCCTTGGAACCTGTCTTTCAGTCATATCGACTAGAAGACAGTCGGTATTCGGCTCTCTGTGGCGGTAACTGTGGCCTGCCTGGGGCATGAAGCCCAGCAGGCGCAGCGACTCCTCCAACACCGGTGTAAGGTAGCTCACCCACTGGCTAACCTTAACTTGGCACATGCTGAACAGACAGCCATGGTAACTCTGATTGGGGTTTTCTTTGAGATACATCAGCACAAAGTCAAGTTTCTTTTCGCTGCCATAAAGACTGCTGTTGGTTCGTTCTTTGTAGTCTTTGTGCACCCGCCTCT
>JBDNFP010000367.1:0-4872 GCA_041689775.1 Spirosomataceae bacterium | reverse complement strand
GCCTCCAAGATCTGGTGATACTCATGGACGAAGCCCACCGCTACCACGCCGACAAGTCCAAAAGTGCCATCAACGAGCTGCAACCGGTATTGGGTATTGAGCTCACGGCTACCCCTATTGATGAGCAAGGAAACCAGTTTACCAATATCGTGTATGGGTACTCGTTGGCTCAGGCCCTAACGGATGGGAAGTACGTCAAGAATCCGACCATTGCTACCCGCAAAAACTTTGTAAAGGGGAGCCTTACGGAGCACGAGATTGAAGTAATAAAGCTGGAAGATGCTATTACGATTCATGAGGATACTAAAAATGAGTTGGCAATCTACGCGCTCAATAATAATGTAAAGCTGGTAAAGCCCTTTATTATGGTGGTTTGCCGCGATATTACGCACGCTTCCGCAGTAGCTGCCCTAATCACCTCGGATACTTTTTTCGAAGGGAAATACCAGGGAAAAGTCTTGCAAATTGATTCGTCAACCCGGAAAGACGAAGATATTGAAAAGCAATTCATAGCCCTCGAAAGCCCGGATAATGAGATAGAAGTAGTGATTCACGTCAATATGCTTAAGGAAGGCTGGGACGTGACAAATTTGTACACCATTGTGCCCCTACGAGCCGCCAACGCGGCTATTTTGGTGGAGCAGACCATCGGGCGGGGGCTTCGGCTACCCTACGAAGGAAAGCGTACTGGAGTAGAAAACATTGATAAATTGACAATCGTAGCCCACGATAATTTTGACTCCGTGATTTCGGCGGCCCAAGATCCCAATTCCATACTCAATAAAATGAGCTTTGTGGAGATTCCGGAGGAAGATTTGGCCACTAAAACGAAGGTAGTCACCGCAAAGCCCGTGGCCGAAACCAAGTACCAACAGGAGCAGGAAAAAATTAATATCATTGCGGACCCGAAGGTAAAGCAAAAGGCCCAGAATGGTCTCGATGCGAAGAAGGCGATTATCAATGCATTCCCGGTTTTCAACTCACTACCGGAAGTCAGGAAGGTAGATGACTTGGCTAAAGAGGAAGTAAAGCGGAAAGTACTCCGGCAGGTAGAGAAAGATTTGTCGCAGGGGCAGCAAAATATGTTTAAGGAGCAGATTTTGCAGGAGGCCGAAGCGGTCTACGAAACGATGGTAAAGGAGTACAAATCGAATATCATTGAAATCCCCCGAATGGACCTGGTGCAGGGAGAAACTACGGCCAGCTTTACTAGTTTTGACCTCGATACAACTGATCTTAACTACCAGGCGTTGGAGCAGGAAATTATCCGGATGGGCTTAAAAGATAAAGTGGTAGATACCTTGAAAGCCAGATCAAGCGGATCGTACGGCGACCCGATCAAGAACATTATTTCTGAGCTCATCGACTTCCCCGAAGTAGACTATGATGATAATTCAAACTTGCTGTATCATTTAGCCACTCAGGCGTATCACCACATAAAAGACCAGATAGACAAGCCGGAAAATGTTTCGTTGGTGTTTTTTCAGTTCAGAGCTTCTATCGCCAGGAAAATATACCTTCAAATGAAGGATCACTTTGTGCTGAAAACGCATGATTACATTGTGCCCCATGTACTTCCCTTCGTCAGGATCGAACCCTGGAATTTCTCTGCTTTAATCACCTCCGGCTACCGTGACTACCGCGATATCATAACCCCGGTTAACTCTATTCCCAGGTATGTATTTACGGGTTTTAAAAAAGCCTGTCACTTTGAATACAAATTTGACAGCAAGACCGAGCAGGACATGGCATTTGTGCTTGAAAACGATGCCGCAGTACTCAAATGGCTCCGCCCGGGCTCCAACCAATTCCGGATTTATTGGGACAACAACTCCAAGCGGTACGAGCCCGACTTTATTGTAGAAACTGCCGATGCCATCTACATGATGGAGCCCAAAGCATCTAACATGCTCACCGACCAGGACGTACTCCAAAAAATGGAAGCCGCCAAACGATATTGCAAATACGCCACGGACTTCACCAAAACGCAGGAAGGTAAGCCTTGGTACTACTTACTGGTGCCGCATACGGATGTTTCCCGGACGATTAGTTTGTCATATTTGATTACTAAGTATAAATAGCAATCACTAATGCCCATAACTCCAAACAAAACGGTTCTCACAACTTCGGTTAAATGACTATTGTTCGATACTGACTTTGTTTCTGTGCTTGTATTATTATTAAGTTCTAATGCAGAATTAGTTTGTACTATTAATTTGGCTAAATTCATAGCTAATATTCTATTTATCAAATACTTAAAAAAAGATAACAACTACAAACTAATAGCTGTTAGCTACTTAAATCTTAATGTTCGTGTTTAAATTATCAACATCCACAAAAAAACCACATGGCAAAGTATAGTGTCCATCAACAACCCGTCGAAACGCTCTTGGCCTGGATCAAAGCAGGAGAAATTGCGATTCCCGAAATCCAAAGGCCTTTTGTATGGAAAGCTGCGCGGGTCCGTGATTTGATCGATTCACTTTACCAGGGCTTCCCGGTAGGGTACATCATTACTTGGCGAAATCCGGACGTTAGGCTCAGAAACGGCGAACTTTCAGCCGGAAGAAAAGTACTCATCGACGGGCAGCAGCGGGTTACGGCCCTAACTGCGGCTATTGTGGGGCAGCGCGTGCTCAACAAAAACTACAAGGAGATTAACATTAGAATTGCCTTCAATCCGATTACTGAAAAGTTTGACGTTTTGAACCAAGCCATTGCCAATAGTCCGGAATGGATTAATAATATAAATCCGATCATAAACGATGAAATATCCATTTCTAAGGCTATCCGAGAATACAAGAACGGTAACCCGGAAGCTGATGAAGATTTAATAGAGGAAAGGATTGAAAACCTTAAACGCATCAAAAACAAGCAGGTAGGTATTATAGAACTGGATCATTCCCTTGATATTGATACGGTCACGGAGATTTTTATCAGGATTAATCAAAAGGGAGTAGTGCTGAGCAATGCCGATTTTGTAATGTCAAAAATCGCGGCTGACGAATCCAACCAGGGGAACAAGATGCGTAAGTTAATAGATTATTTCTGTCGTTTAATTGAAGATAAGCCTTTCAATAAGCATATTATTGATAATGACACGCTGTTTGCCTCCCATCCTTACTATCAGGCACTCAAATGGATGGCGACCGGGCATGATAAGTTGTATGTGCCTGACTACATCGATTTTTTGCGAGTGGCCTTTACTTACAAATTTAGCCGGGGGAAGTTTAGCGATCTGGTGGCATTGCTTTCAGGACGAAACTTTGAGACTCGCACCTATGAGGAAGAAATTTCGGAACGGAGTTATCAATTACTCTCCGAAGGATTGCTCGACTTTGTGAATCAAACCAATTACCAACGGTTCCTGATGCTAGTAGCTTCGGCTGGCCTGATCAGTAACAAACTCATCTCCTCAAAGAACAGCCTGAATTTTTCGTACGCCCTGTATTTGAAACTACGCAAGGAGCAACTACCGGAAGCCAAAATACAGTATTTCGTAAAAAAATGGCTAGTGATGTCATTACTTGTCGGAAGATACTCAGGGTCATCTGAGTCCCGGATCGATGAAGACATTAAAAATATCAATGAAAAAGGAGTAGCAGTTTACTTGCAGCAGATGGAGCAAACGCTACTGGGCGAAGGATTCTGGAATTTTAAGTTGGTGAGCGACCTTGAAACATCGAGCGTAAACAACAACGCCTACAACGTCTACCTAGCTGCCCAGTGCAACAATAATGCCCCGGCCTTTTTATCCAAGAGTCTAAAAATTAGTAGTCTTATTGAGCAGCGGGGCGATATACATCATATTTTCCCAAAGAAATACCTGACTCGTAACAACTTCTCTCAAACCCTTTATAATCAGGTGGCAAACTATGTTTACACCGAGCAGGCTACCAACATTAAAATTGGAGCTTTGCCACCAAACGAGTACATGAGCAAGGTAAAGGATCAGGTAGGAGCGGGGGTATTTGACCTTAGTAGCCTGGATTCAGAGAATGGACTGTTGGAAAATTTGATTCTGAACGATGTACCGGAATCAATTCTGAAGGCGGACTATACGGACTATGAGGAATTTCTGATCGCTCGCAGGAGACTGATGGCCCAAAGGATCAAAAACTATTATGAGAATCTCTAATCCTAATCTGTGTCCTCGCAGAGCTTTCGACGTCCTAGATCATGGGGACACAGGTTAAGGTATAGGTAACCGACGGCTTTATAATCTAAATAGTTTATGTCAACGATGGAAGTTTTATAGAATTTACAGTACAGATCAAAAAATAATTTTCAATTCTTTTACTTCTAAATTTATGAAATGCTTAAACTTTAAAAAGATCCTATTGCTTTGTCAACTCGCCTCACTCTACTCCGTCTCTTATGGATTTTCTCAAACAATTAATGGAGTTAAAGTTTCTGAAATTGATGTAGAATACATTCAAATTGTGGGTACAGCCGAAGCATTAAGCGATAAGGTTACCGTTAAAATTGAATTTGGCCAACGGCATAAGGTTTTGTTTTCGTATTCTAAGGATACCCAAATACGTGACGAGAATAAGAAACTCACAGAATTTAATTCAATGATTGACGCATTAAATTTTATGAGTGTAAATGGGTATGAGTTTGTACAGGCATTTGCACTTACAGAAGGTGAGGCAAGTGTTGATCATTATTTAATGAGAAAGAAAAAATAACGGCGTTCAACAACCCATACCTTTCTGAACCCTGCCAAATGACGGGGCTAGTTTCAAGCCAAAATATGACTTTAAGATTCTATCGAGAGATAGAATAGCATAGGAAAGAAGGAGGAGCCTTGATCTAAGTAGCTGATAGCTGATAGCTTGTAGCTGTTACTTTTTTGTAAATATTTGATAT
>JBDNFP010000366.1:0-5029 GCA_041689775.1 Spirosomataceae bacterium | reverse complement strand
TTTAAATAATATCAAGATAGAGCCTGATGATTTTTTAAATAGCCCCCAATTCCTCAACGTCGCCAGAATGGAGGCTATTCATATTTGAAAATGGCGAACATATTGGTTTTTATTCAGCTATTTTTTTCCTTTTAACCTTTCTACCAGCCAATCCGTCATCTTATCACGCTGCTCAGGGTAGGTCCAGTGGCCCGTATCCAAGGCCAGAAACAATTGTTTTGGCGCGTTGATTACGTTGTATGAAGCATACATCGAAGTGGGGGGACAGGTTTCGTCGTTGAAACCCCAAGAATAGTTTCCTGGTACTTTTAACCGCTTGGCAAAGTTCACTACATCGTAGTAGCCCATGGTTTCGAGTTTCTCTTTCTTGTTATTATGATCTAAGTTAGAAGGAGCCAGGTAGTGCGGCCAACCGCCAGCCCGGCCATTTAGGTAGCCCGTCACATCGCTCAACGCCGGATAAAAAGCACCCAGCCACTTTACCCGTTCGTCGAGTGCGGTCGTAATAATGGAAAGCGCCCCTCCCTGACTACCGCCCGTTACGGCCAGATTACTACCATCGTAGTTGGGTAAGCTCGTCAGGAAATCATTAGCGCGTATACAGCCCAGGTACACTCTCTTGTAGTAGAATTGATCCTTATCGTCCAGATTATAATTCCAGTACTGATCCAGTCCAGCAAAGCGCAGATCGTTGTACACGCCGTTGTCCATAATTACGGGCACCCCGTGAATACCGATCTGTAACGTAATAATCCCTTTTTCGGCATTATCTATATCCCCGTAGTACGCCCGTACACCCGCGCCGGGTACGTGCAATAACGCCGGGTACTTTCCCTCTTTTTTGGGCATGGATAAAATACCGTAAATCCGTGAGCCTACCTTATCATTTTGGATGCTGACGTGATACACATTTACCGTTTCGGTACACCGATCGGGTAGCAGGGTCATGCGGATATCCATGGGTACTTTGGCCAGATCAGTCTTGGCATTGGTCCAGAAAGCGTCAAAGTCTGCTGGGTTCGTTGCGGTGGGTTGGATTTTTTCGGGCTCAAAACCAGCCGTGCCCAAGCCCCGATATTCCACCCCATTCACCTCCGCTACCGCCACACAGCGGAGAAAACCAGGTGCTTTCAGCGTACCTCCATCCACTACCAAAGTACCCTTCGCGGCTGTCTTGGTTTCTTTGAGGGTGGAAGGCATTTTTTCGGGACCTACTTCGTAACGTACAGTAACGTCCGTTACCGGATTACCGCTTTGCAATACAATAATATTAAATTTGACTTTATCCCCTAAACGGTAGGTCCAGTCGGCGCGGTCGGGGGCCACGACAACTTTGACCAGCCGCTCGGCGGGTTGGGCGTAGCAGGGCACGAGGTACAGGCTTACTACTACTAACAGTAATAACTGAATGCGGTTTCTCATCTGTTAATTAGGTGTTTGTTTATAAGTAAAAGGTTATTTTTCGCCTCTTTTAATAGAAAGGAGGTTCTATTCGTAATTTATCCATTAATCCATGATAAGATTTTATAAGTCTTCTCTTTGCATCGGACTTATCGTAAGCTTGGGGGTCATAGCTGTACTGGTATCCTTTACCTCGAAGACCACTCCCTCAAAAGCCCCCAACATTCTGATTTTATTCTCCGATGACCACGCCCAACAAGCAATCAGCGCTTACGGCAGCCCCCATATCCAAACCCCAAACATCGATCGAATCGCTTCGGAAGGGGCTATTTTCCTCAATGCTTTTTGTACCAATTCTATTTGTGCACCAAGTCGGGCTACCCTACTTACGGGCAAGTATAGCCACATTAACGGCCATCGCGACAACCGGACAACCTTTGATGCTGCTCAGGATATGTTTCCGAAGCACCTGCAAAAAGCAGGATACCAGACCGCCTGGATTGGCAAATGGCATTTGGTAAGTAACCCCAACTACTTCGACTACTGGTAGATACTACCCGGACAAGGCCACTACTATAATCCCGACTTTGTCAAGATGGACGGCAGCACTGTACGCAAAGAAGGCTACGCTACTACCCTGATCACGGATGATGCCCTTACCTGGCTCACAAGCGGTCGTGACCAGTCGAAGCCTTTTTGTCTGGTCGTCGGGCACAAAGCACCCCATCGTACCTGGATGCCCGACACAACCGATCTCCGCGCTTTTGACGGAAAGGAATTTAAACTACCCGCTAACTTTTACGACGACTACTCGGGACGTCGGGCAGCAGGAATTCAGAAAATGTCGATCACACAGGATATGCTTATGGCCTATGACTTGAAGGTAGACGACGCTCAGGAAGCAGCCGTAAAGCGGATGAACCCTGCTCAACGCAACGCCTGGAATACGTACTACCAGCCACTTAACGAGGATTTTAAAAAGAAAAATTTATCGGGTAAAGCACTAGATGACTAGAAGTACCAGCGTTACATGCACGACTACATGGCAACCATTCGCTCACTTGATGCCAATATTGGCCGGGTACTTAGGTACCTCGACGAGAATAGTCTCACTGAAAATACACTGGTGGTGTACTCATCCGATCAGGGCTTTTATTTGGGAGAGCACGGCTGGTTCGACAAGCGTTTTATGTACGAGGAGTCTATGCGAATGCCCTTATTGGTACGGTATCCGGGCGTTATAAAACCGGGCACCGTAGTTTCTTCTCTTGTCATGAACCCCGACTACGCACCTACCTTTTTGAAGGTGGCAGGTATCCAACCACCCACCGAAATGCAGGGCACTTCTTTTCTACCATTAAAAAACATACAAAAAAGAAAATCCGTATATTACCACTACTATGAATTTCCGGACGAGCATAATGTAACGCCCCATTTTGGAGTCAGGACCGACCGGTACAAATTGATCTATTTTATGGTCAAGGAGAGTTTTGGGAACTGTATGATCTCAAAAAAGATCCAAACGAAATGCAAAATCTGTACGGAAAATCCGGCTATGAAGGCATTACCAAGGCCTTAAAATCGGAACTAAACACCCAAATAAAACAGGTAAAAGATACCGAAGCGCAGGAGCTATTGGCAAAGGAGAAATAAGTGGGTAGCCAAGGTATCTTTTCAGGCTTTTTTACATTCAAAAATCCTTTTTTAACCTAAACTACCTATTGCTATGACAACCTACAAAATCAATTATCTCGCGGTACTGGTATCTGGTGTAGCTATGTACGTTCTGGGCGCCATCTGGTATATTTCCTTTCAGGGTCCGTGGATGGAGCTTTCGGGTCTTACCGAAGAAGCTATCGTTGCCGCCGGTGGCGGAGTCGACTCCTATTTCGTCAGTTTTGTAACCTACTTGTTAGGGGCCTACGCCATGGCCCTGATTTTTGAAGCCATGAAGATCACTAAAATGCAAAAGGGTGCCCTAACGGGAGCCCTCATTGGGTCATTGATTGTAGGCGGCAATATTTTCACCAACAATAGTTACGAATTGAAGCCCATGGGGTTATCTGTCCTTAATGCCGGATTTAGCACCGTTAGCCTTACGGTTGTAGGAGCTATTTTGGGCGCCTGGAAAAAGAAAGCATAAGCCAATCATTCCTCCAAAATTCAGGGATTTATAACTTACTACCGGACAACAAGGTTGTAACTTTTTTTCTCTGGAATGATTATTATTCGAACTCTCATCGCCCAGCCGTGGTTTGCAATACATGTGATTTGGTACATTGCTCTACCTAACTACCCGCATTTTTATGATAAATACTTTGTCTCCCGAAATACGTAAAGTTGAAGTAGTACGCTACGTGCTACCTCTACGGGAAGGCGGATCACTTCCTGCCCTCACTGAAGCTGACGACGGTTTTCTGTACGTATTGAAGTTCCGAGGAGCCGGGCAGGGACGTAAGGCCCTCATTGCGGAGTTTATCGGGGGAGAACTAGCCCGGGCCGCCGGGCTCCGAATACCCGAAATTGTGCTGGTAGAACTAGATCCGGCCTTTGGTCGCAGTGAGCCCGACGAAGAAATTCAGGATTTGCTCAAAGCCAGTGTTGGCCTGAACTTGGGACTGCACTTCTTATCGAGTGCCATTACCTACGACCCCGCCGCCGACTTCGTGGATTCACTACTCGCTTCGAAAATTGTGTGGCTCGATGCCCTGATTACTAATGTAGATCGTACCGCTCGCAACACCAATATGCTCACCTGGAATAAGCAGTTATGGCTGATCGACCACGGTGCTGCCCTGTACTTCCACCATTCGTGGCACAACTGGGAGGAACAATCTCTGAAACCTTTTGTCCAGATCAAAGACCATGTGTTATTACCTTTGGCCGATCAACTGGATGCCGCCGATGCCGAAATGAAGGAAGCTTTGTCCGTAAAAAAAATCCACGCCATTGTGGATGCGCTACCCGACGAATGGCTCCAACAGGACGGCGAGGATACTAGCCCCGCTGAGCTAAAAGATGTATACAAGCAATTTTTGACCAACCGGATTACCCACTCGGATATCTTTCTAAATGAAGCTCGCAATGCACGCTAAGGACGTATTTGAATATGCCATCATCAGGGTAGTTCCGCGCGTTGAGCGGGGTGAGTTCCTCAACGTAGGCGTGGTGGTGTATTGCCGGAATCAGTCATTTTTGCAAGTAAAAATGACGCTTGACGATGCCCGACTAATGGCTTTGTTTTCTGATATCGACCTCGACTGTATCAAATCCCATTTAAAGTCATTTGAGCAAATCTGTATGGGCAGCCCCGTGGCAAGTCCAATTGCTAAACTCGACGCTACCTCCCGGTTTCGGTGGCTGACCGCTCGCCGCAGCAGCGTCATACAGGCCTCGGAAGTACACCCCGGCTTGTGCCTTGACGCCGCCGCCACATTAGACAAACTACACAGCGAGCTGGTAGAGAATTGAAACTTCCTACATTATAAACTGATGTTACGCAAAGCTATTGTGTGAACTAAAAGAAGGGAATTAAATTTGGTTGATGCAAACAGACCTTGATCTATCTACTGATTATTTGATCAGTTCCCTGGGTCAAACCAGTGCCACTGTCTTGTCAGCTCTGCTT
>JBDNFP010000365.1:0-12261 GCA_041689775.1 Spirosomataceae bacterium | reverse complement strand
AGGGCCCGTTTTTGCGTGTAAATCACTACATAAAAAAACAAAATAATACCGCTCCCCCCAAAACTCCGACCGCGCCACCCACTGGCTTCCAAACCCAGTAAAGTAGGTAGCCGCCACAATAGTATAAGAATTACAACGGGCTCCGGGATCTCACCAAGGTGCGTTTTTGCGTGTAGGGTAATGCTGTAAAATACGGTCATTTAATACATTTTCTTTATTAGTTGATAATCAATTAGATGGCGGAATATTGATATCCAATCGTTATATTTGAAGTATATGTTTTACCCTTCAAACCTAAGAAATGATGAATAAATTTGTAAGATGGACCGCCATTATCGTTGGCTTTTTGGCCATACTAGTGTTTGTAGCATTTAAATTTATGCAATCGAATACAAAAAAGGTAAGTCCCGAGTCTACCGTTACTTTTATTGAAGGTGGAAAAGACATTGCTATTACTTATAGCCAACCTTCCAAGAAGGGCCGCGAAATATTCGGAGGACTTGTACCCTATGGAGAGGTGTGGCGTACAGGAGCAAATGAAGCTACCACATTTACGACTAAAAATGAGCTGGTAATTGACGGCAAACTGCTCCCCGCGGGTGAGTATACCCTTTGGACTATTCCAAATGCAGATAAATGGACGGTTATCTTCAATGGGAAGCAATATTCTTGGGGTGTAAGCTTTGGTTCTGAGGCTAGCCGGGAACCGAAATTTGATGTTCTACAGGTAGATGTACCAGTGCAACCTCTTGAAGCAGTGATGGAGCAATTTAATATATCATTCAACGATACTATTCCAGCTATGGAGTTAGCTTGGGATAAGACTAAGGTATCGGTACCGATTAACTAGAAGGCTATTACTAATCAAAAAGTGAGAATTTAGATAAAACGAATTCTCACTTTTATTATTTACCAGCTTATCCGAAAGCCAACCCCGTGGATATTATCAATCCGGATGGCTGGATCAGCTGAAAGGTATTTGCGGAGTCGTGAAATAAAAACATCCAGGCTTCGTCCCATAAAGTAATCATCATCACCCCATATACTTTTAAGTAACTCCTCCCTCTTTATTACTTCGTGTGGTCGTTCGGCGAGGTATTTAAGTACCTCGGCTTCCCTGAACGTTAGTGTATTAGAGAGCTCATCAATGGTAAGGGTAAGCTTTTGAAAATCAAACTTATAGTTGCTTATCTTATAGTGCGGATCAAGATTAATTATCAAGGAACCTGATTTGGAGCGCCGCAGGAAAACTTCAATCCGCAAGACCAGTTCCTGAATACTAAATGGTTTTGTAATGTAGTCGTCAGCACCGAGCCGTAAACCTTGAAGCTTATCATCCAGCATTGATTTGGCGGTAAGAAAAAGAATAGGTACGTGTTGGTCTGCTTTCCTGATTTGCTGAGCGAGTGTAAAACCATCCATTTGAGGTAGCATTACATCTAACACACAAATATCAAAATGTTCTTTCGTGAAGACCTCCCAACCTTCTTGCCCATCGGTGCAGTGAACAATGTCATATTCGTAGGCTTCAAGATTGTCCTTAGTGGCGAAGCCCAGATTTGGGTCATCTTCCACGTATAGAATCCGTGCTTTCATGAACGAGCTGTTGGTTTGTTTTAGTAATAATATCTGTAACGCTACAAATATGCCAATAAAATAGTGGTCGGTCGTTATTTTTTTGGTACGTATACCCTGAATATACTTCCCTGGTTTGGCTCGCTTTCCAGTTTTAACTTCCAGCGATGAGCCTTTACTATCTGTTGGACATAGCTAAGACCAATTCCAAAACCTTTTACATTATGTACGTTACCAAATGGAACCCGATAAAACTTCTGAAATATTTTTTTATGGTGTTCTGGTGAGATTCCAATACCATTGTCTGAGACTTCCAGCACTACCTTATTTTCTTCATCATAGGTTCGTACTGTTACCTTTGGATTCTTTGGGGAATATTTTAGGGCATTGTCAATTAGGTTATTAATAAGGTTTCCTAAATGGAGTCGATCTGCTTGCACGTAGGGAGATATGGCTTTCAGATCGAGAGTAATTCTATTTGCATAGGTACGTGCGGTGGACTGAATTAGCTCATGAGCATCCAACCATTCCATTTCCAACGCCAGCTTGTTACGCTCGGCCTTGGCCATATTTAATACCATCTCTACCTGCAGTTGCAATCGCATAATTTCCTCTTCCACTATTTTAACGTAGCGACTATGTCGTTCCGGTTGGCTCGTAATGGTGGGGTTGTTTAATACTTCAGCCGCAATCCGGATGGTTGAGATCGGGGTTTGAAGCTCGTGGGTCATGTTATTTATGAAATCTCGCTGCACTTCGGAGAGCTGTTTTTGGCGAAGAATCACAAAAAGTGCGTAGGAAAAGAAGCTTACTGCGATTAGAACCAGAATTGATGACCATATCCAACCTTGTAAATCGCCGGCAAAGTAGTTCTCCTGTTGGGGAAAACGAATACCAAAATAATAGGGGTACTTGTCTGTTTTAATCCAGTTAGCGGTAGTGGTCGTTGATTTTTCATTGTTTCGGGTACTGATTGACATCCCGTAACGCATTCGGTCGGTGGTGCAATCATAAATCCCTATTTCAAAGTCAGCAATCAGGTCGTGTTTTTGAAAAGATTCTTTCAAAAAAATTTCTAATACTTCGGGTTGGGTAGTAGCGTTGGTATTGACCAAAAAATAATCAAGAGAAAGCTGCTCGACTGGATTCGTACTTTGCATCACCCCATTCAGTTGTGCGAGCCGTTGTGCTACATCCTGTAATGCCACGTGGACACGTTGGTTAAACTGCCGCTTACGGAGATCAAGGGTTCTGTTTACCCAATACATTTGCATCACTACTACACCGATGATAGAAAGTGCTGAAAAAAGCACCAGCCATCGTATTGTTGTCCGGGACATGAGTTCAATTAAATAGTTATCAGCCCCAAATTACGTGGTTTCGGTGTTATTTGGAGTTCATTAACAAGTCATTAACACTTATTAGATGGTTATTAATATTTTCGGTGGTTAGGAAATATTACATTTGAATCATTTGATGGCACGTTCGAGCCCCGTTCTATTAGCCATAGATTAAAAAAAGCCCGTGCTGGATCGTCTTCACTGGCTTTTAGTTTGCAAATCAATTGGAGTTATTCAAGCCCTTTATTGCTTCGTAGTCGTTGCTCAGGCGTCCCATTTCAACGATCATAAACTTTTCAAGCTGTACGTTGAACTCCTGCTTATCTTCCTCGGGTAAGGAGGCATACGATTCTTTCAATTCAAGATTGATTGCGGCGCGCTCTTCATCTGAGGCGGCATTCATAGAACGTATGTGGTAGCGTTTAAAATCAAATTCGGCCACGTGTTGATGTTATATTAAGCGGTTAGAAAGCTCAAAATTAACCGTTTGACCGCGTCAGACCAAGGTTTATCCTTATAAAAAGCCCTCTGTATCTTCGCGCAAGTAGTTTTGAACAAGAAAAAAGAATCCAATGTTATACGTCAACACATAAGGTGTGTCTTGTAATGATATTTTTCGAATATGAATCGCTCAGTTTTCTTCATACTACTCACGTTTATACTATTCGCCATTGACTGGTACGTTTGGCAAGCCGTCAGAACCTTGCTACGCACCTCGTCACTGGGAACACAGCGTTGGGTATCCGGTATTTATTGGGGATTTTCGGTCCTGACACTGGTAGTCTATATTTTAGTACAGTTATTACCCCCCGACATATTTAGCCGTACGGTCCGTAATTTTGTTTTTGCGGGCATAGCTCTACCCTACTTTGCTAAACTATTTGCCATTACCTTTTTGTTTATCGACGATGTTCGTCGTTTTTTTCAATGGGTACTTAGCTACTTTATTCCTTCGGTAGCGCCTGCGGCACCCGCTGATCCTGCGGCTCCTCGTATTCCGCGCTCGGAGTTTATGGCTGCCACGGCCTTAGTAGCAGGGGGGAGTCTTTTAGGAACATTTGCGTTTGGGATCATTTCCGGAGCACACGATTACCGGATTCGCCGGGTGAGGCTGGTGCTTAAAAACCTCCCGAAAGAGTTCGAAGGAATAAAAATCGCTCAGCTGTCGGATATTCACTCGGGTAGCTTCTTTAACAAAACAGCGGTCAAAGGCGGGGTAGAAATGTTGATGAAAGAAAAACCAGATATCGCTTTTTTCACGGGGGACCTAGTAAATGACCGGGCGGAAGAAGTTCGGGACTATGTCTCTGTTTTCGATAAAGTGAAAGCACCGCTTGGGGTATACTCCATTTTTGGTAATCATGATTATGGCGACTACGCTCCTTTTTCGTCAAAAGATGCAAAAGTACGTAACCTGGAAGATCTTAAAGAAGCGCATCGATTGATGGGTTGGAACCTGATGCTGGATGAAAATCGTCCGATACGGGTTGATGGTGCCGAAATCGGCCTCATTGGAATCCAAAACTGGGGAGCAGGAGGTTTTGCCAAGTACGGTGATCTGGCAAAAGCCTATCAGGGAGCAGAAGACTATGAGGTAAAGATATTGCTATCACACGATCCAAGTCACTGGAAGGAGCAGGTGCGTGCGCAGTATAAAGATATTGATCTTGCGTTGGCGGGTCACACACACGGCATGCAGTTTGGTATAGATATTCCTGGCCTCAAATGGAGTCCGGTACAATATCGCTACAAAGAATGGGCAGGTTTGTACCAAGAAGAGAACCAGAGTTTATACGTAAATCGGGGTTTTGGGTATATTGGATATCCGGGCCGTGTGGGGATACTACCCGAGATCACAATTTTGGAATTGGTACGTGGATAACCTACAAATATGATATTGTTGACCAATTTTCATAAATTTGGGTGGAATAAAATCGAGATTGGCTCGTTGAAAAACAAAGAGTTATCTTCGGAAATGACCTAAAACATGAAGAATAAATTAGCAATACTGTTATTATCGGGATGGATGTTGGTAGGCTTTGGGGTAGAAGCCCAAGCCGAAACAACAATGCTCGTTTCTCCTGCCAAGACCGAAATGGGACTATTTGGAAAAAAGAAACACAAAGGGAAGCGTTACAAGGGCTATAAAAAACCACGAAGTAAAAAATTTCTGGGTATTTTTAAACGAAAAAGCTCGTGTGATTGTCCGAAGCACTAGAAAGAAATTGACTGAGCTTGGCCCTGAATAACTGCATTCAGGGCCAAGCTTTTTTTTAAAACTTCTTTCAGAAACAAAATGTTACTCACTCACTGTTTCTACACTAACGGTTCTGCATTGAATCAAATTCTTTTCTATATTTTTGCAATTTCTTAACTTGACACTAGCGGTTTTTAGCCCCAAGCATGAAAATCAACTTACAATCCCAAGAAAAATTTGAAGGTCGTCATCACGGCAAAAGCAAACGTGAACTCAGCGAAATGCTCGAAAAAGTGGGTGTTTCTTCTTTGGACGAGCTTATTGACCAAACTGTTCCGGCGGGCATACGCTTACCAGAGAATCTACGGCTACCTAAATCTAAGTCGGAGCATGCCTTCTTGCATGATTTCAAGAAGCTAGCGAATCAGAATGTTATTTTCAAGTCTTACATTGGAATGGGCTATTACGATACCCTTACTCCCAATGTAATTCTTCGTAATATTCTCGAAAACCCAGCATGGTATACGGCTTACACACCTTATCAGGCCGAGATTGCCCAGGGGCGTTTGGAAATGCTGTTGAATTTCCAAACGGTAGTAACTGATCTCACCGGAATGGAAATTGCTAATGCTTCTCTTTTGGACGAAGCCACGGCGGCGGCCGAAGCAATGACTATGCTACATAGTGCCCGGCCCGCTGCTAAGAAAAAGGCAGATACATTTTTTGTTTCGGAGCTTTGCCATCCTCAAACGATCGATTTGCTTTATACCCGGGCAACTCCCGTAGGAATAAAAGTAGTAGTAGGAAATCACCTTACTTTCGACCTTACTCAGGAAAATATATTCGGAGCGCTGGTTCAGTACCCCGCTACCAATGGTGAAGTACTGGATTACACACCTTTCATCGCCGCTGCCCACGAACTGAATGTATTCGTATCGGTTGCCGCTGATTTGCTTTCACTTACACTTCTTAAAGCACCTGGCGAAATGGGAGCCGATGTAGTCGTAGGATCATCGCAGCGATTTGGCGTACCCATGGGATACGGTGGACCGCACGCAGCATTCTTTGCGACCAAGGATGCTTTTAAAAGACAGTTACCGGGCCGTATCATTGGCGTATCGGTAGACGCCGAAGGAAACCGGGCGTTACGGATGGCTTTGCAAACCCGCGAGCAACATATCCGCCGCGAAAAAGCCACTTCTAATATTTGTACAGCTCAAGTATTATTGGCGGTAATGGCTGGTGCCTATGCGGTGTATCATGGTCCCGAGGGATTGAAACATATAGCGGCCCGTACCCACGGGTTGACCAAGTTGTTTGCCGAAACAGTTAAGAAATTCAACTTCCACGTACTCACAAACGAGTATTTTGATACGGTCACTATTCAGACTCCGCTAGCTAAAAAGTTGAAGGAAGAGTCTGCGAAGTGGGGTGTCAACCTGCGCCATTACCCTTATCCTGACAATCGTGTAGGGGTTTCATTTGACGAGGGAAAAACATTCGAAGATGTAATCAAACTGCTGAATTTATTTGCCGATGTATCTGGTTTTCTGGGCGAAATGAAAATTGATGAGGAGCAGGAAATATCGATTTCACCCGAAGTAGCCCGCTCCACTACTTATCTGACGCACCCGGTATTCTCGATGTATCATACCGAACACGAGATGCTTCGCTACTTAAAGTCTCTGGAAAGCAAAGACTTGTCTTTGGTGCATTCCATGATTTCACTAGGTAGCTGTACCATGAAGCTGAATGCTACGGCAGAAATGATACCAGTTACTTGGCCAGAATTCGGGGCAATTCACCCGTTTGCGCCCGTTGAGCAGACTCGTGGGTATCAATTAATGTTCAAAGAACTCAATGAATGGCTGTGCGAAATTACCGGTTTTGCGGCGATGTCGTTACAACCTAATTCAGGTGCTCAGGGGGAATACGCCGGGCTAATGGTAATTCGCGCGTATCATGCTAGTCGTGGAGACGGCCACCGTAACGTAGCTTTGATTCCTTCATCTGCCCATGGTACTAACCCTGCTTCGGCGGTTATGGCTGGTATGAAGGTAGTAGTGACCAAGTGCGACGAGCGTGGAAACATTGACGTAGCCGATCTACGTGCCAAGGCTGAGCAGTACAGCAGTGAGCTAGCCTGTTTGATGGTAACGTATCCGTCGACGCACGGCGTATTCGAAACAGATATAAAGGAAATTTGTGCGCTTATCCACGAGCATGGCGGACAAGTATACATGGATGGTGCTAACATGAACGCTCAAGTTGGCCTGACGAGCCCGGGTATGATTGGCGCGGATGTGTGTCACCTCAACCTGCACAAGACATTCTGTATTCCCCATGGTGGTGGTGGCCCTGGTATGGGACCCATTGGTGTGGCTGAGCAGTTAGTACCTTTCCTTCCCGGACACGTAAATCTGGATGCGAAAGTGGGTAAAGGAGGAGCTGTATCTGCGGCTCCTTATGGAAGTGCCAGCATTTTGACCATTTCCTACGCGTACATCGCCATGATGGGTAGCGAAGGCTTGACCAATGCTACCAAAATGGCTATTCTCAACGCCAATTATATTAAGGAGCGATTGAATGGTCACTATGAAGTACTCTATACAGGAAAGAGTGGTCGCTGCGCGCACGAGATGATTCTGGACTGTCGTCCCTTTAAATCAGTGGGTGTTGAGGCCGAGGATATCGCTAAGCGCTTGATGGATTATGGATACCATGCTCCTACACTATCTTTCCCCGTAGCTGGTACGCTCATGATTGAGCCAACCGAATCAGAGTCGCAGGCAGAATTAGATCGTTTTTGCGATACTATGATTGCTGTTCGTAATGAGATTCGGGAGGTTGAAGACGGAAGTGCTGATCGTGTCGAAAACGTATTAAAGTACGCACCCCATACCTCCCGCGTAGTGTTGGCTGACGATTGGAGCCGTCCGTACAGCCGAGAGAAAGCTGCTTTCCCACTCCCACATCTGCGTTTCAGTAAGTTCTGGCCGAGCGTGAGCCGCGTAGATAGTGCTTACGGAGACCGTAATCTGATCTGCTCGTGTATCCCAGTAGAAGCTTATGCAGAACAGGAAGAGGTAGCAGCAGCGGAGTAGAATAGTTTAATAAACTGATATATACAGCAGCCCGGAGGTTTTGGCCTTCGGGCTGCTGTATTATTACTATACGGCAGGTAAGTACTATAGTTGGATGTCTCTCTTACTTTTTACAAGTATATCGGGGTTATCTAGTGGTGTTTTTTAATAACTTATCGGGTATAATTTTTTTACTCCTTGCTCGTCAACAGCGCCGCTGCACTTTCGTCAACGAACCAAAGTACCTCTCCATTCTGGGGCTGAATAAGCTGGGATGGATACAACTCCGGGTTCTGTTCTCCGCCAAGTACTTCATACAACGCCTTGGCTTTATTACTACCAAACGTCAAAAAACAGATATTTTTAGCCTGATTGATAAGGGGAGCGGTAAGCGTTACCCGGTACATTGACTGTGGTGCCAGATAATAGGCTTGTACCCAATGTTCTGTTTCATATAAAACGGCGGTACCCGGAAATAGAGAAGCGGTATGTCCGTCGTCACCCATGCCTAGTAGGATTAAGTCAAATTGGGGGGCATTTGTACCAAAGTGCTTTTTAAGTAAAGCTTCGTAGTACTCCGCAAACTTTTCGGGCTCGGTATCGTCAGCCCACATCGGGTAAACCTGCTCCTGGGGAATTGGTACCTGATTCAAGAAAGCCTCTTGGGCCATTTTGGCGTTACTGCGATCGTCGGTGAGTGGTACCCATCGCTCATCACCCCAGAATACATAGATTTGTTGCCAGGGAATTTGTTCGAGGTAGGGCGACTGCGTCAGCATGTTATAGAGCTCAACGGGGGAAGAACCTCCGGTAAGGGCTACGGTAAAACGTTCTTTTTCTTCGACGGCTTGGCGGGCTACCCGAACAAAAAGTTCAGCGGCAGCAACGCTAAGCGCTGTTTTATCTTCAAATAACTGTACCATGTGTATTGGTTAATGAGCAAAAGTAACTGTCCATGTGTGACTGTCGCGGGCAATTAATGCCTCGGCATTTTCTGGTCCCCACATACCGGTGGCATAATTCGGAAATTCCAGCGATTGACGTGATTCCCAGGTTTCCAGGATGGGAGTGATTACTTCCCAGGCTACCTCTACCTGGTCTGAACGCATAAATAGGGTAGCATCGCCGTGCATTGCATCGAGTAGCAAGGTTTCATACGCTTCCGGTGGCTCAGCTTGGGTAGTATCACCATTGAAATCGAATACCATATCGGCCGGAGTAAGTGCCATATTAAGTCCGGTTTTCTTGGCCATAAACCGAAGCCGGATATCCATCTGCGGCTGAATATTGATAATAAGACGATTGGGAAGAATACTTTCTGACATCGAAGACGGGAACGTTAGGTGGGGCACCGGACGGAACTGAATGGTAATAGAAGAGTTTTTTTCCTGCATACGTTTTCCGGTACGGAGGTAGAAAGGTACCCCTTGCCAACGCCAGTTGTCCAGTTGAAACTTGACAGCGGCGTAGGTCTCCGTGTTAGATTTGGAATCGACGCCGGTTTCCTGTCGATAACCGGGTACCTGTTTCCCTTTTATCCAGCCTGGACCATACTGGCCACGCACCGCAAACTTACCTACTTCCTCGCGGGTGTATTTTCGAATAGCTTTCAGGGCATCAACTTTTCGGTTTCGGATTTCTTCGGCTTCAAAGGCCATTGGTGGTTCCATGGCTACCATGCACAGTAATTGCAGCAGGTGATTCTGGATCATGTCACGCAAGGCTCCCGAGCCTTCGTAATACCCGCCTCGTTCGCCAACGCCTACTTCTTCGGCTACGGTAATCTGTACGTACTCGATGTAGTTACGGTTCCAGAGTGGCTCGAAGAGAGCGTTAGCAAATCGAAGGGCAAGAATATTTTGAACGGTATCTTTTCCGAGGTAGTGATCAATCCGGTAAATCTGTGACTCCTGGAAAGTACAGGTTAGCAATTGATTTAGCTTTTTGGCTGAGGCAAGATCGTGTCCGAAAGGCTTTTCCACTACAATCCGGTCTTTTTCCACATCGTCAGCCAATCCTATTTTTGCTAGGTTAACGGTAATTGGTTCGATAAAGTTGGGGGCTACCGAGAGGTAGAATAGATGGTTGGCACGGATACCCCATTTTTCTTCTATCGCTTTGATTTTCTCGGCAAGGGCCTCATAGGAGGCAGGTTCATTGATATTGGATTGTAAGTAATGGATAGAATTACGGAATTTTTCCCAGAGCTCCTTGGCGGGCTTACCACTACGGGAAAACTGATCTAACCCTTCGCACAGGTGTTTCTGGTATTTTTCGTCATTCGTTTGGGTACGACCGAGGCCAACGATGGCAAATTGGTCCGATATCCAGCCATCAATAAATAAATTATAAAAAGCCGGCACCAATTTACGTTGAGCGAGGTCTCCGGTTCCCCCAAAAATTACGACGATTGTGGGGGTGAGTTTTTTTGATTCATTCATAATTAAAAAGTTGAATTAAGAGAGAAGGCAGCTTTTAATGCAGCCTTCTCTCTTAAAGAGTTAATTCCATTGTGTGTGAAAGGTACCGGGCTTGTCGATCCGTTCGTAGGTATGTGCACCAAAATAATCGCGCTGAGCCTGTATTAAGTTAGTAGGCAGTAACGGTGTACGGTAAGCGTCGAAATAGGCTAGAGAAGCCATAAAACAAGGCATTGCGATACCTTTGTCGATGGCTAGCTTAATGACAGAGCGAGTATCTTGTTGGCGATTAAGTAGATCGTTGCCAACTTTCGGGTTCAGCAAGAGACTGGGGAGCACAGGGTTTTGCTCGTAGGCCGTGCGAATATCCGATAAGCATGCGGCCCGTATAATGCAACCGCCCCGCCAGATCCGGGCTACATCGGCTAATTTCAAACCGTAGTTATAGCTTTCGGAAGCTACGGTCAGCTGGGCCAGCCCCTGAGCGTAGGTAGAAATCATCGCAAAATAAAAAGCATTGCGCATCTGTTCAATTAGTGCTGCCTTATCTGAGCTATCACCATTGATGAGGGTCGAGTTAGGGAGTAACCTGGCAGCCTCCACGCGCTCTTCTTTGTACTTAGAAATATCCCTCATTAGGACAGCCATATCGATGGAAGGTACGGGTACCTGCAAATCCATGGCATTTTGGGAGGTCCATTTCCCGGTTCCCTTCGAGCGGGCACGGTCCGAAATCATGCTTACCAAACGTTGACCGGTTTCATCGTCTACTTTTCCAAGGATTTCTCCGGTAATCTCAATCAGGAATGATTGTAATTCGGTTTGGTTCCAGTCCTGAAATACCGCTTGCAACTCGTCATCATTCAGACCCACTCCCCGTTTTAATAGGTCATAAGTTTCGGCGATGAGCTGCATAATACCGTACTCAATGCCGTTGTGTACCATTTTGACATAGTTACCAGCCGAACCGCTTCCGAGGTACTCCACACAGGGTTCACCGTCTACCTTCGCCGCGATTGCTTCAAAAATAGGTCTCAGCCGCTCGTAGGCTTCGCGGTCACCTCCCGGCATCATACTGGGGCCAAAGCGAGCACCTTTTTCGCCACCGGAAACTCCCATGCCGAAAAAGTGAATACCTTTTGCGTCCAGTTCTTCAACACGTCGCTCCGTATCCGGGAAATAGGAGTTTCCACCATCAATTACGATATCACCGGGTTCGAGGAGGGGGAGAAGAGATGCGATGACGGCATCAACGGGCTTACCCGCTGGTACCAGTAGCATTACAGCCCGGGGTTTGCGGATCGACCGCACAAACTCTTCCATGGAGGTAGTGCCCCGTACTGGTTTATCTTTCCCGGCTTCTTCCTCTACGGCGGCCGCTTTTTGAGGGTCTAGGTCGAGACCTATTACAGAAAAGTCATGATCGGCGATATTGAGCATCAGGTTTCTACCCATGACGCCAAGCCCAACCATACCAAATTCGTATTGTATGTTGTTCATATTCTGAGGTTATTGTAGTTGTAATTACTAACTGATGTTACGCAAAGCTATTGTATATGATAAGAAAAGCGAATTAAATTTGGCAGATGAAAACAGACCTTGATCTATCTACCGATTATTTGATCAGCTCCTTGGGACAAACTAGT
>JBDNFP010000364.1:0-11755 GCA_041689775.1 Spirosomataceae bacterium | reverse complement strand
TGCTCGAAAATTAGGAGTTATTATATGGAACATGATAGTAAAGAAGATGCCCTACATACCGCTGACTGAATACCAGTTCCTAGACCAAAAAAGAAAGAAAATTACAGCCATGAAAAAACTAATAGCTAAATTTGAATTGACAACTAATGACCTTAATTTGCAACTCTAAATCAGCAACTTAGAAAACGTTAGTCGTAACTCAAAAAAACCAATAGAATGGACAACATGACAGAACAGCTAATAAAATTTCTTGGACAAACCTTTATTAATTTAAAAAGGTCTGAGATTGCGTATAAGAATTATTTACAGGATGATAAAAAATTTATCCATACAAAAATACTTAAAACATGTAATGAGCAACTGAGAAGTTTGCTTATTGAAAATAGTTTTTTGCTTTCTGACACCTTGCAGCAAGATGCGTTAGCTTTAGTAACACATTATGACATTTGGATTGAAAAATGGAATGAATTAGAACAAACCCAAAAATTCTCACTTGATGAAATATTCGTTTTCGAGAACAAACATACTTTCCCAAAAGATGCCACCATACGTATTGAGAGCGAATTTAACAGAATAAGATATTACTAATCCAATAAAAGGTTGAAAAATGGAAATATTATTTATCGGCAAAAAATGACCAAAATGCAAAATTAGCGTCTGAATATCTAAAACAAATTTTCCCAAATACTCATATTGTTTTTGGTATTCGTGGTGAAAAATTCCCAGAAGACTTACATTAGTGGAAAGGAGACTATATTTTTTCATATTTGTCACCTTGGATTATTCCAAAAGGATTACTTGAAAGAGTAGTAAAAGGCGCAATTAATTGGCATCCAGGTCCACCAGAATATTCAAGGATAGGTTGTACTAATTTTGCAATTTATAATAACGAGAAAGAATTTGGAATAACATGTCATTATATGTTGGACAAAGTAGATACAGGGAAAATTATTGGAGTGAAAAGGTTTTCTATTCTTGAAAATGATACTGTTTTCTCAATTACTCAAAAATGTTATTTGCTTATTCTAAATTAATTTTTCAGAATTATTGAAAATATATCAAATAATAAGCTTCTTCCAATGTTAAATGAAGATTGGCAAAGAAAACCATATACAAGGAAAGAGCTTGATGAGTTTTCTGAGATTAAACCTGATATGATAATTGGCGAAATTGAAAAAAGAATTAAAGCAACAACTTATGACAAGTCTTGGGCATTTGTTAACATAAAAGACAAGAAATTTTATTTGAAAAAAGAATAAATATGCATAACATCGTATATAAAACATTTGGTAATCAGTTGGTTATAGAACATTTCAGCTCGTATCAAAAGTAGTTGTAACTTGACAGGAAAGCGCTTCGAAATGCCAAGCATTTCACATACTCGACAGTTGTGTGTAATGCAAAAAAATTCGTTCTAAAATTAAAATTTGAACTTAAATTAATAAATAATTCATTCAGTTTATTTTCCATACTAGTCAATTCCGTAACAAATATTTAATTCAATCGTCAAATAATAATAATTTGCGAGGTATTTAAAATTATACAAGAAAAAGATGAGAACCATCCAAATGTATCAAGTTTTGTTTGAAATAGTCGGTTTGATTATGGAAATGACTAAAATTGACAAAAAACTTTGTTTTAAATATTTTGAGCCAGTAAAATTTTCAAAAAACACGACTGTAGAAGATAGAAATATAATACCTCAATACCAATATTTTGTGGTTTCAGGCATTATGAGAAACTATTTTTATAATACTTCAGGCGAAGCAATTACAACAGATTTAAATTATTCGCCAAGATTTTTTACTTCCTATAATAATTTTGTAAACCGCTGTATTTCAGATGAAATAATTTAGTATGTAACTGATTATAAACTTTTACGAGTAAAACGCAACGAGGTTGATATTTTGTTTACAGAAAGTGTTATTTTAAAAGATTTTACGATACGGTATCTCGAAAAAATTTTTGAAGAAGAAAGAGCCAGAATAATAGAATTAACGACACTTACTGCCAAACAACGATACTTAAACCTTATGAAGAAAGCACCTAATATTTTTCTCGCTGTACCATTACAACATGCCGCATCCTATTTAGGGATAAAGGCAGAAACGTTAAGTAGAATTAGAAGAAAAACAATTTCTTGACTAAAGTCAAGTGATTTATGTTAATTTATATTCACTTTTATAACCTAAAATATCATCATATGAAAACACTAAAAATAAATGTATTGTTGATATTGACAACACTTTTTTTTCAATTTCTCTTGGGCACAAGAGGTAAATCCAATTAAAGATCCTATGGCAGCAGTTGATATTGTTGCACTCTATATTCCAGGTACTATCATAAAATCTGCGGAACAAATGCCCGAAGAATTATACAAGTTTCGTCCCACCCTAGATGTTCGAAGTTTTGGAGAATTGATAGCGCACATAGCCGAATCAAACTTTGAAATGTATGCTATTGCCACTGGAGAAGTTGCTCCTATGGTGGAAGTTGGAACCACTAAAAGAGAGGCGCTCAAGGCACTGAAAAAATATTTTGAGTATAATGCGAAAGCTAGAGCTGAAATGACTGAGCAGCGAAGAAAAACAATGGTCAAATTTATGGGCAAAGATCAATCAGCAGGAAATATTCTGGATTTTTTACTTTTTCATAATTTTCAACATTATGGCAATGTAATTGTTTATATGAGGCTGAATGGGTTGGTTCCCCCTTCTTCACAGCCGGGAAGTCCAGGGAATGAACCCGTAAAACAAAGGTCTAAACAGGAATAGATGAAAGTGTAGTGACACATCAGTTTCAATGTTTACGGTTCAAATTACGTTTTATAAAACAAAAATATAGCGAAATAAATAACTTGCGGAAACTAACAAGTTTGCGGAAAAGCACTACACACAACACAGTATATAAGCTATGGCTTGGTCTGTGCCTATTTGGAAAATTTATGAATTTCCCAAAGTTAGTTTATATTGGCTTTGTTGCATGGCTCTTAAAAAATCATGAATGGCTTTAAATGAAATCAAGATGCCACTATATAAGTAACTAATGCTCTATAAATATAAACTTTTGAAGCTGTAAACGGGTATCCAACCAAAGTAAATTAATGTTAAAATTACCCTTTCAGGAGCCATGCAACAAAGCCGTTTACATTTACAAAGGTTCGTGCTAAAACACGCCACAGCTCATATACAAACACGTTGGTGGCAAGCGTGAGAGTACCCATTTGACAGCTTAAATAATAAGACTTTAAGAGTAAATATAAATTCACTCTTAAATTACAATGCCATGACACATTTTAAAATAATCTCAGCAATTTTGTTGGTTCTCTTGTCAATATTTGGAAATGGAATATCAGCCAAAAAGCCTTCAAAACCTAAAATTATCAATGGAAATATTGTAAGCTCTTCCACAGTGTTTCCGTACCAAGTTTTATTTAACGGTGGAAATGATGGTGGAGGTACAATTGTAGCAAAACGCTGGATACTAACAGCCGCACATATTGCCACAACTGGCAGTAGTCTACAAGTTTATGCAGGTGTTGTAAATAGAAATAACTTATCCTTTGGGCAAAACAGAGTTTTTAAGCAACAGAAAACTCATCCAAATTATAATGGTAGTCTTATAAACCCAATAAATGATGTTGCACTAATCGAAGTAACACAACCATTCACATACAATGGAAGTGTCGAAGCAGTGAAGTTAGCGAGTGCAAATAATGCTGGACTCTGGGCTATTGGCAACCAGCCTACTGTTTCGGGGTTTGGAAGAACTTCCTCGGGCAGCTCTTTGTCGAATGAATTGAGACAAGTCAATGTCCAAATCACAAATGTTGATAATACGAATAATAAAATAAGAGCAGGTGGAAGTGGGGGGAACGATTCTTGCCAAGGAGATAGTGGTGGACCGCTTAGTTCCAATAATACCCAAATTGGTATTGTTAGTGCGGGCGGTACTTGTGGAACAGAAGGAGATTATATGATGGTTTCAAAGTATTTGGATTTTGTCACACAAACTATTCATCTTTTTGGGATACCTGATTTTGTCTGCGGAAATACCACATTTGAAAACCTATCAAAATTACCCGATGGCGTAAGTTTTCAATGGAGTGCTTCACCAAGTAACTTTTTTACTATTAATTCTGGTTCTGGGCTTACTTTTACGACTGCCAACAGATGTTTGGGTTGGAAAGCCCAATGCAATTACACTTACAACTGATGGCACTTTTAGCATAAACGGCAGCACTACTTCTATCTGTAAGACTTTTGGTTATTGTATGACAGCAAGTTCAACAATGATTCAAAGCGTAAACTCGAATTCGCCGACACTTCCATCTGCTGCTCTCGCCAGTCTGATATATTTAGAAAATACTCGTTTATCTTTGTCATGTACTGCAAAGATAAACATTCTTTCAATTGACAGAATTCTCATGCGTTTGCCCTGCAAGTAAGGAGAGTAGTTGGCAAATTAAAGATCGGTAAATTTTTAGCCTATGCTCAGGTAGTTGCTCGGATAATTTCCAAACGGTCCATCGACCGATGACGATCGTACCTCAGACCTCTGGGTGCTGATAATATAAATAGTCCACGGCGTTCAGATGATGTACATTTATAATTCTCCGGGCGGCCTATCGTTCAAGAGCACCTATCAACAATAGATTATTCAATAAGTAGAATAAATCACCGCTGCTAACCGATTACCAGCACGATTCATAATAAAAAACTTCGCTATGTACCGTTGGCTTTTCAAAACCTTTATTTTAAATTTTATACTTTTCTTTATAGCTCCACGCTGCTACGCTCAGCATGAGTTCAGTACCGATTATTTTAAGATCCATATTGATAATAAAGGATGGATTACGAGCATGAAAAACATGACGGTAAGCCCACAGAGTGAGTTTAGTCCTGTTGATAAGCCATCTCCGCTGATGTCTATTTACGATAGTAAGCAACAACGCCACTATCAACCTACAAAGGGCGAATACGATAAAAATAAACAAGCTTTCACCCTGCACTATGCGAATGGTACGGTGGCTACGGTTTCGTTGATTACGCATAAAAAATACCTTAAACTAAAACTAGTGTCGTTACAACCACGCAACGACATCGATAACGTGCAGTGGGGAGCCTACCATACCACCATCACCAATCTGTTTGGGGAAATTATCGGCGTCGCTCGCGATACCAGCGAAGCGGTAAACTACGCCATTGGTATGCTGGCACTCAACGACAACACCCTGGGAGGGGTTTCCGAAACGATTGCCGACGCCGCACCCTTCGAATATATGGTGCACAGTCCTGACAATAAGCGTTTTCCCCTCCCGTCGCACCTGCACGAAGGACAAACCTTCTCCATTGGCGGCGACGGAATCAGTGACGTGGCTTTTTATGCGCACAAAGAACCTTATTTCAGGATTTTGTACGGCAATGCTGCCCAAATTGACGCGAAGGGCAGAATTTCTATTGCCTATAATTCGAGAGACAGAGCCCCGAAGCGAGAAGTTTATTTTTCGCTGATACCGCACATGCTGGTCAACAAGCCAAACCACCTGGAAGTCCAGCCACTGGCAGGAGTCGACTACATCGGGTCTTCCGTCGCGCTGTGGGGAAGTCCCGACAGCACGGCGCTACTCGATGTAATCCAGAACATTGTTTTATCGGAAGGCCTTCCCTATCCAACCATTAACGGAAAGTGGGTAAAAGATCCATCGGCTTTCGTTCCGGACGCGTTGACCAGTGGAAACCTATACGACAGCATCGTTCCTTATACCCATCACTTGGGTTTTAAAGCCATCAGTTTGTACGACCAGGGCTTTATTCGGCCGGACCGCAATAATAACGGGTACCTCGATGGCAAAAATTTTGAAAGGGAGCCGATCAAGATGACTGCTGGCAATAAATCGCACAAGGAGTTCTCGGAATTCGCTGCACAACAAGGCCTACTCATCGGCCGGACTCCCATCACTACTGCGCTGGCACCGGGTACCAAAGATGCCAGTCCATTTCCGAGCGATAGCTTATGTTATCAGCAAAAACGTTTGTTGGTAAACAACATCAGCGCCGATGATACCATCCTCTATGTCAATGACCCCACCTACATGGAAGAAATCGCCAGCTGGGAAGGACACAGCACCAACCTGAATATCATAAAAATCGGAAAAGAACTGATTTATTACCTAGGTGTTTCCGATACAGCGCCCTACCGATTATTGAATATTAAACGTGGTTATTGGAACACAATTCCGGCAAACCACCAAGCGAATGACACTCTTTATAAGCTGCAGGTTACGATCAACTACGGGTACGACGGATTAATTCCCTCCATACAATTACAAGACAAAATAGCGGAATATTACGCCGACGTCTGTCATATCAACGGTTTGGCTTACTACGACTTTGATGGTCAGGAGTTTTTGTTCAACAACGGCCACGGCTATTACTCCGTGAAACGATTTTTTCACATCCTATTTGACAAAGCCAAGGCGCTTGGTGTACCCTATATCCGTTTTACTGGTTCTACCCTGTCAGAAGGCTCCTGGCATTACCAAAGTATCTGGAACGTAGGGGGAGGAAAAAACATGTACGACGTGGAAACTCGGGAATGGGGTAGCACGACCAGTCAGGGAAAGGATTTGCGAGATGTGACCTACGCCAACTTTTTTCCCGTAAGCATGGGTGTCAACTTCCCCATCAAAGCCAACTCCACCGTAACGCAGTACGAGCATATTCAAGCCATTTCGGTGGGTATGGGTGCCACCTACAGTTTGCAACTGAATCAGAAAGATGTAGAAAGCTGTCCTCAGAAATACGAGATCTTCCGGGCTATCCGGACCTGGGAAAATGCAAGATCGGCCAATGCTTTTCCTAGTTGGGTAAGGAAGGAGCTAGCTAATCCGGCCAATCAATTTCACCTGGAAGAAACATCGGCCAACACCTGGAAACTATACAAAACGGATCTTGACGGTAAAAACTCCAAGCTATTCTGTACCCTTAACAGAGATTCAAATTATTGGAAGAAAGACTAGAAGTAATGCAGGGAACAACACTACTAGACATTCTCAAGAATTAGGATTGGTGCGGGGATTTTTTTAATTTTTTCAAATGTATGGCGGCAGAAGGTTTGCAGGTTTGCACAAAATCGCATCAAACTATTGATGCCGCGTCTGAACACGGATTCTTCCATTTCCTCTGTGCCGTCCGAGTACAGTTTCGCTCGCACTTTCCTGTACGTTTTCAGCCCTTCCTTGATCGAAATAACGTAAGCAAACACAACAATGGCCATCAGCAGTCGGCACCGGGTCTACGTGCCTAGATTCATGTCTTCCAAGGAAAAACCATTCGTTTTCATGTGCTTGAACCGCGGCGGCGGACCGCAAGGCCTCTATTTTCCACCGCATCTTATACCTATCGGCTATCGTCCGGGCGGGTTCCTGCAGATTGGTCACCAGGTAAACCAAGGGTTCTTCGGCATCCCGCTTGCGGTTTTTCAATACAACGAAGTTTAGAAGTATCTCTTCCAAAAGAAAGGACTTGTCAAGCACTTTGCTGGCCACCTTGCTGCGTCTGACCGCCCGGCGGCCCGGCTTGCTGCGCAATTGCTCGTAGCTTCTGCCTTCCGATTGGTCCCCCGCTTCCTTGGAAGTCCCACTTTTAAGCCTTATTATGAGACCTATCGCCGCGGCGAACCGTCTCACTGTCTAATAGGTACTTAATCGCAACGGCGAACCGCCCATTTTTTGCCACTATATTCCCGATCAGCTATCAGCACGGTGTATGTTAAGTCAAACCGGATCAAAGCCCCCTTGATCAGCAGTATTCGCTCCTCAGTGCTACTAGGGCCTATTTTCTGAAAATCCACCCGCACCGGCGGCCCGGCAGAAAATCGGAACGGCTATCCCCTGATAAACCACGCAAAGAGTTAAAAAGTGGAACTTGGTCTTGCCGCTTCTCCAGCTTGTGCCGTCCGACACAACGTGCTGTCAGAATGTCGGTCAAATATCCTTATCAACCGCTTGTAATTCGAGTTAGCTTGTGTGTTACTCCGGTTCAGAACGGCGCCCACTGTTCCTTTGAGTTTGTTGAGATTGACCGTTTCCTTGATGAGAATACAAAGCGAAAGCGTTAGCACGTTTTTTAGGCGGGTTCTCTCATGATTTGGGAAGTATTCGCTAATTTTAGCTAGAAGGGGTGTAAGCATACAGTAGTCTGGTTTTGGTCGACCATTAAGGTATAATTTTTACGCCCCTTCTTTCAAAATGTCCAGTAGTGTGAACTGGGTCTTTAATAATTCTTCCATTATATTCACTGTAAAAACTCCAAATAAGGATCTTCCAGCGAGCTATATTTGAGCATCCACAGGTCGCGGAGGTAGTTTTGGTGTACCTTCCAAGGCACCTTAGAGCCTTGCTTGGGTAGGATATCCAAGGCTCTTTTGACGTAACCCGCATCAAAATCCAGCAAAGGCTCGGAGGTAAGAGCTTGGGCGTCGAACCGAGGGGCACAACTCCGGTAGTGATGCTCACTCATGTGCCGCAGTACCCGCGTTACGAAGGTACAGCTAAGGTCGCATTTGAGGGTCCAGGAGGCATTGGTGTAGCCGATCGTCATGGCAAAATTCGGAATATCGCTAAACATCACCCCTTTATAGCAGTGGGTGTCGCTCGCTGATATAACCACGCCATCTTTATAGAGCTCCATCCCACCCAGAAGTTGCATTTTAAGCCCTGTGGCCGTTACAATGAGATCCGCTTCCAGCTCTGTCCCTGATTTCAAAAGTATTCCTTTTGGGGTAAATCGGGTGATGGTATCCGTAACAATCCGGGCTTTGCCTGAATTAATAGCATGAAAAAGATCAGAATCAGGTACGACGCACAGCCGTTAATCCCAGGGCTTGTAGTCGGGGTTAAAGTGCTGCATATCAAAGTTCTCACCCAACTCTTTCCGAATACCTTTTTGGATTATTCCCTTTATCACCTTGGGCAAGGCTCGTGAAGCCTGATAGAAAATTTGGCTAAAAAAGATGTTCTTCCACCGTATGAGCGAGTGCGCCATGCCGGCAGGAAGTATTTTTTTAAAGAAGTTCGCAACCACGTCTTTCCGTGGTAGGCTCACAATGTAGGTAGGCGAACGTTGCAGCAACACCACCTCGGCGGCCTGTTGGGCAAGTTCAGGCACCAAAGTCACGGCCGTGGCACCGCTACCAACCACAATTACCTTTTTAGTGGCATAGGATACATCAGTAGGCCATTTTTGGGGATGAATAATGCGGCCCTGAAAGGTTTCACTTCCTTCAAAAGATGGCTCATATCCTTGGTCATAGTCATAATAACCACTGCACGCAAACAGAAAACTACACTGAATCGTCGGGTGCGAAATATGATCATTGGACTGAATTTGGAGCGTCCATTTTTTTGTTTCCGACGACCACTCAGCCCTAGAAACTTTGTGGTTGAACCGAATATACTGGTCCAAGTAGAATGTTTTGACGGTATCTTGGATATACTCCAAAATGGCAGAACCATCGGCGATAGCTTGCGGATTCTTCCAAGGATAGAAAGGGAAGCCCAACGTATACATATCCGAATCGGAGCGGATACCCGGATACCGGAAAAGGTCCCAGGTTCCACCCAAGGCACCACGCCCTTCGAGTACTACGAAGGTTTTTTCGGGGCAGTCGTGCTGCAAGTGATAAGCCGCGCCAACGCCCGAAAGTCCAGCACCAATGATGATAACATCGAAATAAGGAATTTCGGCAATGGGCATGTAGAAAAAGACGGTTGGGTTGAGGACTTAATCAATTAACACCCTAAGGTATGCATTACCTTGTATTTTAGAACGGTGACAACACAAATTTACAAGAGTGTATAATTTGCAGGCGTGGGACGCCTTTTATGGGTAGAATAAATCTATAAGGTTCTATATTTCGCCCTTTCAGCGCTAATCGCAGCAAGTTAATGGCTTTATTCATTAACCTACTTTCCAATCAACAACCGGCGGCTAGTAAGTACCTTTCCGTCTTGCTCCAACACCAGAAATAAAGGATACCCATAGTCCCCGTAGGCCCTCAGATCGAGGGTCTGTTTATAGTCAGTCGCGTCCTCGGCTAAGGTCGTTTCACGGAGCACCCGGCCCCACAGATCCATGAGGCGCCAACGGGCGGCACCGGGTTTGGAAAGGTGTATCTCAATGGTGGCCGCTTCCCGAGCGGGATTGGGATAGCTAGTAAGTAAATTCAGTTTTTCTAGGGCTGGGTCAACGGCCGTAATCGTATTATTGATTCCTTGCATCGAGGCATCCATCCAATTGAGACGGTCAGCTACCCATCCTTTCAGGTAATTGACTTCTTCATTATACGTTTTTCCAACAAAGTAGTTGGGCCAGAGTTTTTGGCCAATAACAGGCCACCGCTGGAAGTTCCGGATGCGGGCATCCTGGATAGCCAAGGCCGTGGAGTCTATGTACCGATGAAGGTTTTGGGTTTGGAGTACCCCCTGTCGAAGGGTAGTGTACCGCTGCCTTACCTGGGTGGCGAAGGCTTCGTCGGCCAACAACTTTTTCCACCAGAAAGGCATTTGGAAATAATCATCAGGACAAGTAGTGTTAAAGTCAAACGACCAGCCTTGGTACTTTTCTCCGTCGCAGTAATCGGCGTTTCCAAAAGTCAGATTAAAATCCCAAATAGGGCCCATGAATAACTTTCCCCCTTTACTATCGCGATCTTTGTATAAAAAAGTACTGAGCCGGTAGGCATCTACATTACGACCTACCTCATTGATGAGAAGGTAATCAATCCATGAATTCACATCGATGTAGCGATTGTAAGCTCTTTCGGAACCCGAGTAGGTATCGTCGTGAATCGCTTTTTCAAAGTCATTGATGTACTTCTGAATATACCCAAATTGATTGGATGTCAAGTCGCCCTTTTTAGGGTACTCTACCTGAATCGGCACTTTCAAAGAAGGCTTCAAAACGGGCTGAGGCAAATAGGACGAATTCCAATAGTCAGAGGGCGAACCCGTAGTTTTATCAACTTTCAAAATATAGCCTCCCGTTAGGGCATCTCCTGAGTCGTCTTTGGGTTCTAGTTTGGAAACACTCACCCGATTTTTATCCCGCTTGATTTTCTCCATCAGAATATAAATCCCCTGATAATTCCCGTTGAGTAGTACCTCACAAAACCTATAGCGGGTAGCATACTGTTGGTTCATTCGGTGGTAAAAATCATACACAACCACTTCGCGCAGCAGGGTTTTGTCGTTGTAAGTAGCGTTCAGCACAAAATCCTCCTCGCTAGGCAAACCCAGTATCGACGCACTTACCCCTTCCAGTCCCGAGGTATCTCGAAGTTCAAACCCAAAGGGCTTTTTTGGGAATAAATCTTGCGAAGTAGATCCCCGAAGTTCTATTCCAATTTTACTTTCGAAGGCAGGTTTGTCGGTAGGCTTGTTAAGCTTGCCCGTGCCGTTGCTAATAATTTTCAGGGAAGCGACAATCTTCGGTTCATCGAGAATAGTTTGCCCTCTGGTATCAATAACCAAAATAGGCAAATTAGAAGACTCGAAAATCTGGGCCTTACTAGCATGGTGACAAGCTAAAAGGCCAATGAGAGTCAGAAGATAAATGTGACGTGACCGTATAAAATTCATATAGTGTTAAGTACTAACGCAGAATTAGTTTATATTATTAATTGGGTTAAATTAACAGCTAATATTCTATATATCAAATACTTAAAAAAAGCTAACAGCTACAAACTAATAGCT
>JBDNFP010000363.1:0-2482 GCA_041689775.1 Spirosomataceae bacterium | reverse complement strand
TGGGTCAGGTCGGCAAAATGGTCAGCCAGATTCGTGCAGGTGTAGTTGACTTGGCTCGAAAGAAGGTACTGGCAGTAAAGTTCGCGCGTTGTTTTCATCCCATAAGTTAATAAAATTTCAGTTTTGCGAAAGTCCTATATTAATTCTTTTGAGCAAGAAGAGTATCTTTTGGCCGGTGCTTTTACAGAAAGTGGCGATATGCTCGACCCCGAAACGGCCCTGAGGCTCTTCTCGCTGAATGCTCAGGAAGGTGGGCCGGTCTCGTTCTCCGACGATGTATCGGCGTGGTTTAGGCAAGTTATTGACCACGAACGAGCTACGGTTCTGAACGAAAATGCCCTCCGAAATCGTGATTTTTTCGATATCGAAATGGATAAGCTAGACCTTTGGGCTGATGACATGAAGCTAGGCCTGGAACGGGAAATTAAGGATCTGGACGCTGAAATTAAACTACGAAAAGCCGAAGCGAAGAAGATCTTAAAGTTGGAAGAAAAAGTAAAGGCCCAGCGGCACATCAAGGACTTGGAGCGAAAAAGAAGCGAGAGCCGCAGGATGTTGTTCACCGCCCAGGATGAAGTGGATGATAAAAAAGATCAACTATTGACGAGTATCGAGAAGATGCTCAACCAAAAAATATCCCAAAAAGAACTATTTACTATTCAATGGAAGATTGTGTAGCATGGATACTCAGGAATTGATAAAACTAGTAGATGAGCTAAGGGCTTTACCCAACGAAACAGAGTGGGTAGAGTTCAAGTCGAGTACCATCAAGCCTAATGAAAAGCTGGGAGAATACATTCCGGGCCTATCCAATGCGGCCTGTGTTAACAACCAAGCGTTTGCTTACCTAGTTTTGGGAGTTGATAATGACGACCATTCTGTTACCGGAACGACCTACTCTTTTAGGTCTCGGAAACAGGGAAACGAAGAGCTGGAATTTTGGATCAGACGGCTTCTTTATCCGTCTATACGTTTTGAGTACTTTGAATGCCTTTATGATCCAGAACATAGAATTGAGGTTTTTAGAATACCAGCCGCCAGTGGCGAACCCACTACTTTTCAGGGAAAAGCCTCTATCCGTTTGGGCACTTCGCTCACCTCGTTGAAAGACTACACCCACTACACCAGGCTAATCTACAACTCGCAGGCCGATTGGTCGGCCAAAATTATTGAGAAAGCCACCCTAGCCGCTTTGGATCAGAAGGCTGTTGCGCTTGCCAAAGAGAAATACAAAGAAAAGCAAGCAGGAAAGCCGTACTTTGCTGATATCGATGGCTGGTCGACTGAACAGTTCCTGGACAAAGCCAAAATAACCATTGGTGGTAAAATTACCAATGCCGCCCTTATTCTTTTGGGTAAGCCCGAATCAACGCATTTCATTTCTCCAAGTGTAGCTCAAATCACCTGGAAACTAGATACCGACCAAAAGGCCTATGAGCATTATAGCACGCCCTTGTTCCTGACCATCAATGACGTATTAAAACAAATACGAATTGTCAGACATAAGTTTTTCCCAAGCAATCAGTTGATTGCTACCGAAGTGTTAAACTATGACGTAGAGGTTATCCTGGAAGCACTCAACAACTGTATTGCCCATCAGGATTACAGCTATAATTCCCGTATTATTTTGACGGAAAAAGCCAATAAACTCATTTTTGAGAATGCAGGTTCTTTCTTTGAGGGTAAGGCCGACGACTACCTGTTGGGTGAAAAAACACCTACTCACTACCGCAACAGATTTTTAGCGGAAGCTATGTTCAATCTCAATATGATTGATAGTATGGGGTACGGTATTCATAAAATGACCAAAAGCCAGTACCAACGCTATTTTCCTTTGCCCGATTATACGAAGTCTAAACGAGAGGCGGTTGCGTTGGAGATTTACGGCAATTCCCTTGACGAAAACTTCTCCAAGCTTCTCATTGAGCACAGTAACGAAATAAATCTTACGGAGGTAATTCTCTTGGATAAAGTGCAAAAGTCGTTGCCCATTACGGATGACGCAGCCAAAATGTTGAAGAAAAAAGGGTTTGTTGAAGGCCGAAAGCCCAACTACTTTATTTCTGCCCACATTGCCGAGGCTACCAACCAAAAAGCAGAGTATACCCGAAATAAAGGTTTAGATAAGGAAGTGTTGATGTCTTTTATTATGAAGCACATAGGGCATTATGGCTTTGCTACCAGGGAAGAAATTGATACACTTTTATTGGACAAGTTGCCAGATTATATGGATAGCAAACAACGAAAGAAGAAAATTGAAAATATATTGCAAGAAATGAAAAAAGATAAAATTAGAAACAGTGGCACAAGCCGATTCCCTAAATGGGTGAAAATTTAGGGAATTTAGGGAATGGATTTAGGGAATGTATTTACACAAATACTTGATAATGAGATCACTAATATCACCTAAACCAATTGAATTTAGATAATTAGCTAGACAAAAGACAAACACCATATACCCCATGAGCAAAAACAGACCCCT
>JBDNFP010000362.1:0-6421 GCA_041689775.1 Spirosomataceae bacterium | reverse complement strand
GTGAAAAACTCAACGATTTCGCCCTGAAAGGCAAAATCTATGTCAAGGCCATTCAGGCCGCTTTCAAAGAACTAGAATCACTCAAACTAAAGCACGAAGGCAACATCTCATTTGGATAAACGGACGACTTGCGTAACATCAGTACTTAATACAAAAGGGCAGCCATTCCGAGAGTCCGGAATAGCTGCCCTTTTAGTATATGGCATAGAATCTCTTAGTAGCTTTCCTGAAGTCCAACGAGATAAATTACCTCAACGAATTAACTCTCTAATCCTCACAGGTAAGTTTCTCAGGAAATAGAATAATTCCTGATCCTCTCAACTTCCGAAACGGGCTCTTTATTGATATCCAACGCTATAAACCCGGCGGTTACAACCGTGGCAGCCACGAAGTAGGCCCCAAAAAAGTAGCTCATCCAATTACCGGCCGACTCCACGCCAAACCAGTTGCCCATGTAGAATAAGATACCTAGTCCAACAACGTTTCGTAAAGTTTCCCAAGCCCAGGCGTACGAGTTGCGGTCCATCAATTCGGTGTAGGAATAGATACCTAAAACGATGAAAACCCCACAATAAATGGCGTTAGGAAACCCGATCAGCATCAGGTTATTGAAGAGAGTATAAATCAGAACAAAAGTAAACGTAAACTGTAACCATGCCCACACAATGAGCCAGGTTGAGGCAGCGGGGTCATACTTTTCAAAGTTATATACATCCTCAATTTTCTTTACCGGATACTGCATTTCTACGTCGGCCGGACGCCAACCCGTGGGCATAAACCAAATCCGAAGCTTGTCGTACCAACTGCGGGCGCGCCAGGCGTCTTGTATTATTAACCATAGGTGCCCCCAATTGATCTTTATCGGATTCCAAGTACTTACCGGACGCGTGATGCCGTATACTGGTGGAACATCCGGAAGTTCTTCCTGATAGGTACCAAAAAGCTTATCCCAGACAATAAAAATCTGTCCGTGGTTCTTGTCCAGATAGATAGGATTAATGGCGTGATGAACGCGATGATGGGAAGGCGTAACCAGGAACTTTTCAAAAAAGCCCATTTTTCCGATATAAACGGTATGATACCAAAACTGCGCAAAAAGATGCAGAGGAGCTATGATTGCAATGACCATGGCGGGTACTCCTAAAAATGCGGCCGGAATCAGGAAAATGGTGAAAATATTAACGATGCCCGAAATGCTCTGCCGAAGCGCACAGGCCAGGTTAAATTCCTCACTGCTATGGTGAATAAGGTGGCGATTCCAGAGAATGTTGATTTTATGGCTCAACAAATGGCCCAGATAGCCGGCCAGATCGAGTACCACAAATGCCACAACGTAGACTAAAATAGAGGATTCAATCTTGAAAAATGCCCAGTGATCTACCATCCAGACATAAGTGATGATTGAAATCCCCAAGCCAAGTGCATCTTTCAGGCTGTTGGTAAAGCCTGAGCTAAGGCTCGAAATCATGTCCATATTTTTGAAGGAATGCCGGTACTTGAACCATCCGTAAAACTTTTCGGACAGCACAGCCAACAAAAAAATAGGCATCGCCAGGGTTAATATTTTAGCGTATTGTTCCATTTAAATGAAGTGTGAGGGTTATACTATAATTTTCCGGACATAAAATTGCGTAATTTTCAGTAAAATAACACGGTAAGTGGGTCAAAAGGTTTTATACCCACCAGAAAACTATCTAAAATAACCCATCTGCTAGTCCGAAAAATGAATACGATTTTCTTTACCCATTCTAACGAACCTTCATTAGAATTTTGCTCAAAGGCTCACACAAACTATCTCCTCTGCCAACTACCATGGCACCAAACGAAAAACTAATCACTGATTTCTACGCTGCCTTTCAACTTAAAGACTGCGAGACTATGCAGAAATGTTATGCGGATACGGCCGTGTTTAACGATGCTATTTTTAGAAACCTCAACGCCGAGGAAGCCAAAGCCATCTGGCAAATGTTGATCGAGCGTGGAAAAAACTTACAGATTGAATACCTGAATATTGAGGCAAACGCATCGATGGGTAGTGCCGAATGGATCGCTACCTACACTTTTTTTACTTCTGGCAGAAAGGTGGTTAATCGTATTCATTCCAATTTCCTATTCGATTCGGAAAAGATCGTTCACCACTCCGACCACTTTGATTTCTACACCTGAGCTCGTCAGGCCTTTGGGGTCAAAGGGGGACTATTGGGCTGGACTTCCTTTTTCAAACGCCAGGTTCAAACCCAAGCCAAAAAAAGTCTTTTGAAATATATGCAACACAAATAACCTACTTCTGCCCATCTAAGCTATACTTTCAACATTCTCATCGTGGGTTTTTAGTACTTTTGCAATAAACTTCTATGAGCAGAACATGATCATCATCAAAAACGAAAGTGACTACGAAAAAGCCTCCGAAAAAGCTGAACAGCTTTACAAAAAAAAACCGGCCGCCGATACTCCTGAAAAGACTGAACTTGATGAACTCACGAAAGCTCTCAAAGAGTACGAAAACGATTTTATCAGAATGCTAAAAGAAAATAGTTGAGCAATACAATGTCTGTATCACTCGATAGACCTGCCGTTAGGAAGGATGCCAGTACCAACGCATTAGAGAAGGAAATCCAGGTGCTGGAAGTGGAGTTACGACAGGCCGAGGCAAACCTGAATACCTTCACTAATCTGATCAGATCCCGGCTAGCAGCCGAAATCACCCAGCTCAATCAGCTTACGGAGCTGTACAAGGCTCAAAAAAAGGCAAAAAAAGATAAACGACAAGCGCAAAAAAAACGGGGTAAGAACTATCAGGAACCCAAAAGTATCCTATGTCACCCAGCATCCTTTGCGGCACGTACTACCGCCACCACCGCCGACCAACAAGAGCTCAAAAGGTTGTACAAAGAAGCAATTGTAAGAGTACACCCCGATAAGTTTGTCAACGAGGACGAAGAGAAAAACACCATAGCAACGGATATTACTTCCCGTTTGAATGATCTCTACCAAAGTGGCGAACTGGACCTTCTCCGCGACTTTCACGAACATATCCTGAGCGGTAATGCCATGTCGTACGTTCCCTCCTCCGGTAAACCTGTTACAAATCCACAAGCACTAGTGGAGCACCTCGAACAGAGAAAAAAAGAGCTAAAAGAACGATTAGCCGCTATCCGAAAATCAAGGTTGTACGAAGTACTTACGAGCTATGATCATCCGGCTACTTTCATTGAGGAGCTCCGCCCAGAATTTGAAGAGCGCATCCTGGTAATGAAAAAAAGAACCCGGAACTGATTCTGAGAGGGTAATACATGAGTAGTCAACTTGTCTAAACCCCTTTTTACTACCATGTACTCAATAAGGGTATTCAACTTACAATTCAACCCAGTACCATGATCTATTCTAAACCAAAACATACCTTAATCCATACAATCATTGTGTTGCTTTTGGTAGCTATCACTCCCTTGCTGGCTCAGATAGGTGTTGGTGCCAAAGCCCCCAAAGGATCCGATGTAGTATTTGACGGATCCCGTAAAATGCTGGATGCCAAGTGGACCTACTGGGACGGCCCCCGCCTTGCCGCCGAGCCACCAATCAAATGGACGATTGTAAAAAACCCCGTGGGTAAAGGCACAGTACTCAATACCAATGATCCTGCCGGAGCCGGTGGGAAATATGGCGCGGCTGATATTGTTACCAAGGAAAAGTACCGTGACTTTCGGCTGCACGTCGAGTTTTTTATTGTAAAAAAAGGAGGAAACAGTGGCGTGTACCTGCAAAACCGCTACGAGATTCAGGTACTTGATGGCGACACTACCAGCCATGGTATGGCGGCCGTTATCAACGAAACACCTTCTCCGTACTACGCATACAATGGCGTGGGCAAATGGAATTCCTACGATATTACGTTCCGAGCGGCTCGTTTCGAAAACGGAAAGCGTACCGAAAAAGCCATGGTGACCATGTACTTCAACGGCAAAAAGGTGCATGATAATCAGACGATCAGTCAGGTATGGGGAGGCCCAAACTCTGGTATCGACGGAGGAAATGACGGCGGAAAAGGCATCACCGATGTACCCGGTGGTTTGAAACTTCAGGCAGAAGGCCACGAAGTTCTTTATAAAAATATCTGGATCAAGAAATTGGATCTTAAAACGGCTACCACGGATTTTTAACTGAATCGGCAGTCGGATTTTTTAAGCCCTTATTTAAACATAGGTGGGCTAAATTGTTTGAACAATTTAGCTCGCTTTGCATACAGTGTTTCTCACTTTATGCAAAATAAAAAAGCCGACAACCGATAGCTGATAGCCGACCGCTAAAATCCCTTACCTTTGCGCCATGAAAATCTACTGGCGACTTCTTTCGTACGCGCGGCCGTTACGACAATATATCATACCGTTCTTTATTACATCGCTGCTGGCGAGTATTTTCGGCATTCTTAACTACACCCTACTGATCCCACTTTTAAACCTTTTGTTTGATCAGGTAGGGACAGAAAATGTGGCAACGCTTACCCAAATGCCTGATCCTTCGCTGAGCACCGACTACGTAAAAGGTATCTTTAACTACTACTTTGGTACTTTTATGCAAAGTCATGGGCGACTGGGTGCTTTGCAGTTTGTGTGCGCCATTATCGTGGTTTCCGTCTTTTTATCGGACGTTTTTCGGTATCTATCGGCCCGGGTATTGGAACGCTTCAAGGTCAATATGGTGGCTCGTTTGCGTCAATCCGTTTTTGATAACGCGGTTGGTCTTCACTTGGGGTTTTTCTCCAATGAGCGGAAAGGTGATCTTATTTCGCGGGTCATGACCGACGTTCAGGAGGTAGAGAACTCCATTGCTAATACCTTTTCGGCGGCATTTAAAGAGGTATTCACTCTGTTGGTGTATCTGATCGTTCTCTTCAATGTATCCGTGAACCTTACCCTTTTTGCCTTTCTGGTGTTTCCGATTTCCGGGGCATTTATTGCCTACATCGTCAAGCAGATGCGCAAAGACGCCCGCACCGGGCAGCAACGGTTGGGAGGTCTGATCAGCTTGATGGACGAAACCTTCGGTGGAATGCGAGTGGTAAAGGGATTCAACGCCGAAGGATTTATTAAGAACCGATTCAGAACCGAAAATGATGCCTACAAAAAAGCAATAAAGTCGATGGCCTACAAGCGCGAGATGGCCGGTCCGTTTTCGGAATTTATGGGTGTTACGATTGTTGCTTTTATTCTGCTCTATGGTGGCTCACTAGTACTTTCTAATCAATCAGAATTATCGGCTGCGCAATTTATATTTTATATCATTACCTTCTCTCAGGTACTCCGCCCGGCCAAAGAGATTTCGAACGCTTTTAGTAATACTCAACGGGGAATTGCTTCCGGTGAGCGGGTACTTGAACTAGTCGACGCCGAAAACTCCATTAAAGAAGCACCAGGGGCTACTACTCTTGCTGACTTTAATCGGAAGATTAGCGTCAAGAATGTCAATTTTGAATACGAAGTAGGTCAGCCGATCCTAAAAAATATCAACTTCGAAATGCCCAAAGGTAAAACTGTTGCCCTGGTAGGCTCATCGGGTGGAGGAAAATCTACCTTGGCTGATTTGATTCCGCGTTTCTATGACCCCACGCAGGGAGAAATCACCATTGACGGGACTGATATCCGGAAATTAACCCCAACTTCACTTCGGTCGCAAATGGGTATAGTTACCCAAGAGTCTATCCTTTTTAATGATACTATCTTCAATAATATTGCTTTTGGAGCAGCAACCACTGAAAAAGAAGTTGTTGCTGCAGCCAAAATTGCCAACGCTCATCATTTCATCATGGAGCAACCCGAAGGCTATCAGACCGTCATCGGTGACCGGGGGAGTAAACTATCCGGCGGGCAACGTCAACGAATCAGTATTGCCCGGGCTGTCCTGAAAAACCCTCCTATTCTGATTTTAGACGAAGCGACTTCCGCGCTTGACACGGAGTCAGAAAAACTAGTACAGGAAGCACTTACTCATTTGATGGAAAACCGCACCGTACTAGTCATTGCCCACCGCCTGAGTACTATCCAACACGCCGATGAAATTCTGGTGATTCATCAAGGCGAGATTATCGAGCGAGGTACCCACGCTGAGCTGTTGCAAGACTCCGATGGTTTCTACAAAAAACTAACCCAGATGCAAGGGATCTGATCTTGACATTTCTTAAATCAAAAAAGAGGGTCGAGCGAACTCGCCCGGCCCTCTTCATAGCATCATCGATAGCACCTAAGTAGTCGGACGTAAATATAGATATAATTTTTACCTTGCATCCATGCAAGGAAAGAAACGATACATCAGCCTGAGTGACGAGCAGCGTGCGGCACTCGTACTGGGCCATAAAACGGGCAAGAAGGCCACCTTCCGCCTGCGCTGCCAGATGGTCATCTTCAGCGACCAGGGGCGCAAGATCGAC
>JBDNFP010000361.1:0-3384 GCA_041689775.1 Spirosomataceae bacterium | reverse complement strand
GTGCATATGTTGCCCAAGCCAATTTGGTTATGGTATTTGCACGATTCATTGGTGCAGTATTGTAGCAGTTTGTATTTGTCAAAGTCAAGATCCATGGCACAAAGTTACGAATCATAAATTATATACCCAGTACCCAAAATAGCTACTTTGGATATTGACATACTCCTTTTTTTATTCGACGCTATCAAAGCTCATCAAAAAATAGGAGTTAGTAACCACGCTCGTTCCGATTTGTAATCGGTAACGGGTTCAATATTGCGTTTAAAACGCTAGTAGATACAATCCAAATTTTAAATTCGGGGTCATGGCGCTATTGAGCAGAACGAGTCATTACGGGTTAGCCAATATTGTATTTTGCGTAGTGTATTCTGCACTCTCTACCGGACTGGTTCTACTTTATCGGGTTCAGCGTTTGAGGCTAAAAAAACGCACAACAACTGGCACCCAGCAAACTGCCCCCCAAAGACGTTCGTGGGTTATTAGTAGACTCCCGTACTTCTTCCAACTAGCGTAAACATACCGCTACCGTGGCCTCAGTCCTCTTGGGTAGGCTGCTTATTCGTTGGTAATTACATAACTCCTCCCGGCTACCGTTTCAAAATCAACCACCGAAGCTGGCAAAGCAGGGGCAGTGGGTACTTTGCTTGCATCTACTACCAAGGGTTTTCCCGGATCAATATAATTGGATAGTGGATTTGGGTTTTTGCCCGAGGCAGGTCGGGTTGTGGCATCTACTACCTGTAAGGGTCGATTAGTCCTGATGCGGCAATTGCCGCCTAATTCAGAATAAACCACCGCCTTGGTTAATTGGCCGTTTTCCCATTCCATGTCAACTTCAAAACCGCCGCGTGCTTTCAGCCCCGTCACTTTGCCGGTTGGCCACGCTTTGGGTAAGGCAGGTAGCAGGTAGATTTCGCCCGCGTGGCTTTGCACCAGCATCTCGGCAATACCTGCGGTGCCGCCGAAGTTGCCATCGATCTGGAAGGGCGGACAGGCATCGAGCAGATTGGGGTAGCTGCCGCCGCCCCGGTAGCGGTCATCGTTTTCCCGCACTAGTTTCAGGAGGTTGGTGAGCATCAGGTGCGCTTTTTCGCCGTCGAGCAGTCGCGCGTTGATATTTATTTTCCAGCCCATTGCCCAGCCCACGCCACCATCGCCGCGCCGTTCCATGGTACGTTTTACGGCGGCGGTAAGTTTGGGGCTGGATTGGGCGTTGATTTGGTTGCCGGGATGAAAACCGTAGAGGTGCGAAAGGTGCCGGTGTTCCTTGTCGCCGTCCTCAAAGTCAAACTGCCACTCCTGCAACTGCCCGTACTTACCAACCTGATAGGGCAGCAGTTTGGTAAGCTTTTCCTTGATTTCGGGAATGAGCGGGTCGTCAATAGCCAGTAGTTGGGCTGCTTCCAGGTACCTTTCAAACGACTCGCGGATGAGTGCCATGTCCATCGTTGGTCCGGGACTGAGCGACGCTGACTGACCATTTCCGTACTGAAAGCTATGCTCGGGCGAGTGACCAACGGGCGTAACGAGGTAGCCCATTTTGTTGGGGCGAAGCCAATCTTTATAGAATAATACGGCGCCTTTTAACAAAGGATACACGTCGTTTTTTAAGAATACTTTATCTCCATGAAACAGGTACCTCTCCCAATAATGGCTCACGAACCACCCTGCCGCCATGGGCCAGAATGAGCAGATGCAGGCGTCGATGGGTTCGGTATGTCGCCATATATCGGTGTTGTGGTGGGCCACCCAGCCTTCGTTGCCATACATGTTCCGGGCGGTTTCGGCCCCGTTGACGGCCAATTCCTTGACCATTTTCAGGAGCGGCTCGTGGCATTCGGATAGGTTGGTCAATTCGGCGGGCCAGTAGTTCATTTCGACATTGATATTGGTGGTGTAGGCGCCGTTCCAGGGCGGGACGATCTTGTCGTTCCAAATTCCCTGCAAGTTCAACGGCTGTCCTCCCGGCCGCGATCCGGCGATCATCAAGTACCTGCCAAACTGAAAGTACAGCCCCGCCAAAGAGGGGTCCTGGCCGTTGGCAAACTGCTCAATGCGCTGGTCGGTGGGTAGTTTGGACTGCCCGGTCGGGTCGGCCAACTGTATCTTTGCGCGGTTGAATAGGTTCTGGTAGTCGGCAACATGGGTTTGGTACAAGGCCGCATGGGTTTTACGGCTGGCTTTGGCGATAAACCCGGTGGCCAAGGCCGAAGCATCGACGCCCTGAGTGGCGGGACTTTTGTCAAAACCGTTGAAACTGGTAGCGCATGCTAGCACCAACACCACTTCGCTGGCATTTTCAATGACAATTTTATTAGACAGAACAGTCAAAGTACCGCCCCGGTGCGTGGCCTTGATCCGGGCGTCGAAGGCCATACCCAAGCCGTTGGCGTCGTCGCCGTACATGATCCGGTCGGTATTGGGTAGTCGGGTGCCGTCTTTGGCGTACAATTCGGGGTACTTATGTTCGTCGTTGTGGTTTTTGACCTCGTCAAACTGTCGGCGCAGCACAAAACCGGGTGCTTTGGCTGTCATAACGAGTTGATTATCCTGCACGAAGTACTTCGCCAGTGGCTCATGGAGGGTGGAGAAATTCACACTGCCGTTGATCTTCCCTTTTCCCTCGGCGGTCAGTTTAATCACAAGTACCCGGTCGGGGTAGTTGGCGAAGTACTCACGGGTGTAGGTAGTACCCTCTACCTGGTAGCGTACCTGGGCCAGTGCGTTACCCAAATCCAACGAACGGCGGTAGTTGGTTACCTTTCCTTCGTGTTGAAAATCGAGGTAAAGATCCCCCAATGGCTGGTAACACTGATGATTGCGGCCCAGCCAATTCTCCGATACCATAGACTGGGCCTCGGCGTATTTTCCGGCTCCCATCAGGGAATCAACTTCCTGGTACTTCCTCCGCAGGTCAATATTTTTATAGGTACCTTCCGGGTCGCCGGAGTACAGGGTCACTTCATTGAGCTGCAAGCGTTCGCGCTCCACACCGCCAAAAACCATTGCGCCCATGTGCCCGTTGCCGAGTGGTAAAGCTTCGGTCCAGACGGCAGCCGGACGATCGTACCAGAGCGTGAGGTCTTGCAGGTCGATGCGGATCTCCTTTTGATTTTGGCCAAAGACAGCCGGTGGGGTAACTGATATTAAACAGGCCGTGAGGAATAGAATGTTTTTCATTGAGCAATATAAATGGATGCGAGCCTCGATGCCCACGCTTGGTAAATTTAACGAATATTATAGTTAATACTGTGAGCAGTTTTCGCTTTACTTATGCAGCCTTACGTCGCCAGAACTGGCACTGCAAGCTGTCAAATTGATTAACGTCAACTAATCCTTCCAGGCCGAGTTGTCTATAAATAACCTGCCAAATGCGTCGGTCCG
>JBDNFP010000360.1:0-13251 GCA_041689775.1 Spirosomataceae bacterium | reverse complement strand
GGGCCCCTGTGCAACAGAGGGCCCGTTTTTGCGTGTAAATCACTACATAAAAAAACAAAATAATACCGCTCCCCCCAAAACTCCGACCGCGCCACCCACTGGCTTCCAAACCCAGTAAAGTAGGTAGCCGCCACAATAGTAAATCCCTGAATAGTCTCAAAGTATTACGCTTGGGACAGTTCTTTGCGTTGGAATCAGATCAAAAAAGACCCTTATCAATCTATTTTTTCTTGTTTTATTTGGTACTCTTATTTTCAATGTCCTATCTTTGTGGTAGAGATGAGGGTATAGCAACGCAATACCCTATCTATAAATTATAAGGCAAATACCATTAGAATAAATGATAAATAATTCCTTAAATACTGCATGGTGGTGGCGTTCTTCTTTCCAAGATGAATGAGTAAGCCTACATGCGTGATTAAGGATAAATAAAACGTAAAAGCGGCTCGCTGTTCATCAGAACGGCGAGCCGCTTTTTTTATATCCAATTCATTCCAACCCGCTTACTAAATATGTCAACCGTTTACCACATTACTACGCGTCACAAAAAACTACTTGCTGATACACTGACGCCCGTTTCGATCTACTTAAAACTACGTGATCGATTTGTGAATACTCTTCTCCTGGAAAGCTCCGACTACCATGGTAATGAAGACTCATTCTCCTATATCTGTTGTGATCCAGTAGCATCCTTCACCCTCAATGATGGAGTAGTAGAGCAGCAGTTTCCCGGTAGTGAGAAAGAAGTAATTGTGCTTTCTTCACCAAAAGAAGCAATCACTGTGCTGAAACAATTCGCCCAGCGGTTTAGCGCAGAGCCTAGCTCTTTTTCTTTTATCACGAATGGCCTTTTTGGGCATATTACGTATGATTCAGTTGCGTATTTCGAAGATATAACGATCCAACCTGCGTCAGCTGAAACGGCCATTGATCAAATCCTCTATCAGGTATACCGCTATGTCATCGCAATTAATCACTTCAAGGATGAACTATACATTTTTGAACATAGCTACAATGGTGACAACCCTGAGGGGGGGCTGGAACAAATAGAGATTCAGATTAAAAATCGAAATTTCCCCACCTATGACTTTAAAGCAACAACCGAAGAGGCCTCCAATATCACAGATGATGAGATGCGCGGAATCATCAGAACTTGCATCGATCATTGCCACCGGGGAGATGTTTTTCAAATTGTCCCTTCCCGTCGGTTTAGTAGAAACTTTCAAGGTGACGAGTTTAATGTGTACCGAGCACTGAGATCGATCAATCCTTCTCCCTACTTATTTTATTTTGATTACGGTAGCTATAAAATATTCGGCTCGTCGCCCGAGAAGCAGATTTTTATTAAAGACGGCCAAGCTGAAATACATCCTATCGCGGGAACATTTAAGCGTACCGGCGACGATCGCGCCGATGCAGAAGCAGCTCAACAACTTCTCAACGACCCCAAAGAAACAGCCGAGCACGTGATGCTGGTAGACTTAGCCCGCAATGATCTGAGCCGAAGCTGTACCGATGTAAAAGTAGTGACCTATAAGGAAGTGCAGTTCTATTCCCACGTAATTCACCTCGTCTCCAAGGTAGAAGGTACGATGAAGGAAGGAACTAACCCGCTTCAACTCGTAGCAGATACCTTCCCGGCTGGCACACTTTCCGGCGCTCCCAAACATATGGCTATGACAATTATCGATTCCCTCGAAACTAGTAATCGGAGTATTTACGGGGGAGCTATTGGGTTTATGGATTTCAACGGTGACTTCAACCACGCCATTGCTATCCGTACTTTCCTCAGCAAGGATAATACACTTTTTTACCGCGCTGGTATGGGAGTCGTTGCCAAATCGGACGTAGAAAGTGAGCTCAATGAGGTCAATAATAAATTAGCCGCCCTTCGTAAAGCAATCGAAGTAGCTGAAACGATCTAATTATTTATTAATCAGATTTTACCACCAATTATTACATTTTTCTTTTACCTACCATGAAAATTCTGGTTCTTGATAATTACGATTCTTTCACTTATAACCTGGTTTATATTCTCCGCGAACTTCATGACCAGGTAGATGTATACCGAAACGATAAAATCAGCCTCGAAGCCGTGGCTGACTATGATAAAATCTTACTCTCCCCTGGTCCGGGTATTCCCTCTGAGGCGGGTATTATGCTTGACTTGGTGCGGGAGTACGCTTCTACTAAAAGTATTCTGGGTATTTGCCTTGGCCATCAAGCCATAGGGGAGGTATTTGGTGCTACACTTGAAAATATGTCGGATGTACTGCACGGTATCAGCGATAAGGCGATCGTAACTGATCTGTCTGAGCGGATATTTAAAGGATTGCCTCAAGAAATCCAGGTGGGGCGCTATCATTCTTGGACGGTTATTCCTGAGACCGTACCCGATACCATGACCATCACGGCCGTAGATAACCTGGGTAGGGTTATGGGTCTGACCCACAAACAGTATGATGTTCGGGGTCTACAATTCCACCCTGAATCAGTATTAACCGATCATGGGAAGAAAATGCTCCAAAATTGGTTAGACGCCTGACGTAACCTTCACATTCTACAAAAAGTTATCTTCATCTGTTCCTGTAATTCATTCATGAAAAAAATACTTAATCACTTATTTGAATACAAAGCCTTATCCAAGGAACTAGCCAAAGAGGTACTCACCGGTATTGCCAAGGGAGACTATAACACGTCACAAATTGCCGCCTTTCTGACGATCTATGCCATGCGGAGTGTTACCGTAGCGGAACTAGAGGGGTTTCGTGATGCGATGCTTGAACTATGTCTTCCCGTTAACCTAGACGCTTACGACCCCATGGATGTTTGTGGAACCGGTGGCGACGGAAAAGACACTTTCAATATTTCAACACTCTCCTGTTTTGTGGTAGCCGGAGCCGGACAACGGGTAGCCAAGCACGGAAACCACGGAGTATCTTCTCTGTGCGGTTCCTCAACAGTTCTGGAATACCTCGGAGTTCAATTCAGTAATGAGCAAACGTTTCTGGAACAGAAGATTGAGCAAGCCGGAGTATGCTTTTTACACGCTCCTCTTTTCCACCCCGCCATGAAAAATGTAGCACCTGTTCGTAGAGAACTGGGGGTAAAAACATTTTTTAATATGTTGGGTCCAATGGTTAATCCTGCCTTTCCCAAAAAGCAGCTTGTGGGTGTTTTTAGCCTTGAATTAGCAAGACTTTATGCTTATCTTTACCAACAGACAGAAAAACAATTTTTAGTAGTTCATGCCCTAGATGGTTACGATGAAGTGTCTCTAACAGGTCCTTTCAAAATAATTACTGCTCATTCTGAGCATGTCCTTTCTCCCTCTCACTTGGGGCTTGATATTGTTCGCCCCGAATCGCTCTCAGGTGGTGGAACCATAGCCGAAGCCGCCCAGATTTTCATGAACGTATTGAACGATGAATCTACGCTGGTTCAGAAGCAAGCCGTTATTGCTAACGCTGCGCTCGCTCTGTATACCATCGATCCTACCTTAGCTCTCCACGAAGCGGTGGCTATAGCAAAGGAGTCCGTTGAAAGTAAAAAAGCATTGGATGCATTTAAAAAATTAGTGGCAGCTTAATCCATCATAGAAGAAGTACATGAATATCTTAGATAAGATAGTAGCTCACAAACGCACCGAAATAGCTACTGCCAAGGCGATCAAAAGTCGGCAAGAACTGGAAAAGGAAAAATTATTTTCAAAGGATACCCTGTCCCTGAAAAATTCTCTCCGGGCTAGTACCTCACCCGGAATCATTTCTGAATTTAAGCGCCAATCTCCCTCCAAAGGAATTATCAATGATCAAGTTCAACCGGAAACCGTAACAGCTGGGTACAGCGCCGCCGGAGCTTTGGGTTTATCTATCCTGACAGATATCTCATTTTTTGGAGGATCATTCGAAGATTTCGGTAAGGCCCGGGCCGCAAACCCTACCACTCCTATGCTACGCAAAGACTTCATGGTAGATGAATACCAACTTTTTGAAGCCAAAGCGATGGGTGCGGATGTCATCTTATTGATTGCCGCCTGCCTTTCTCCCAAGGAAGTTAAGTCCCTTGCCAAAAGTGCCCATAATCTCGGACTTGAAGTACTACTTGAAGTTCACGACCGCGAAGAATTGAACCGATCACTGTGCGAACACATTGATATGGTCGGGGTAAACAACAGAAACCTGAAAACATTTTCTACTTCCGTCGAAACATCTGTTGAGCTCCTGGACCTGATCCCGGATAGCTTCGTGCGTATTTCAGAAAGTGGACTTAAAGATGCTGAAACGATAGTCCGGTTATTTGAACAAGGATACCAAGGGTTTCTCATCGGAGAAACCTTCATGAAAGCCACTGACCCTGCTGCATCTCTAGCTGAGCTCCAAGCTGCAATTCACCGTATTTCCAACCATAAACCCCAAATCATATGAAATTGAAAGTATGCGGAATGCGCGACTCGTCCAACATTCAAGCGTTGGTCACTTTAAAACCTGATTTTATTGGGTTCATATTTTATGATAAGTCTCCACGCTTCGTGGGTGAGAAACTAGATGAGAGAGAAATAAAGCAAATCCCGGCTTCTATCAAGAAAGTTGGAGTTTTTGTTAACGCAAGTCCCGACTATATTGTTAATACTGCCAAGCAGTATGATCTGCAGTACGTTCAGCTGCACGGGAACGAGCTACCCGATTTTTGTCGGATTCTCCGCCAAAAGGGCCTTAATGTAATCAAAGCCTTTTCGGTAAATGACTCGTTTAATTTTGCAATGTTAAATAATTACAAACCTTTTTGTGATCTATTTTTGTTTGATACAAAGGGCACTCAACCCGGTGGAAACGGAGTCGCATTTGATTGGAATATTTTACAAAAATATGATCAACAAGTACCATTTCTATTGAGTGGCGGGATTAGCCTGCAAAATATTGATGAGTTAATGGATCTGACTGTTACGATACCCGTTTACGGTATTGATATTAATAGCCAATTTGAAATTGAACCCGGTCTTAAAGATGTAAGTCTAATTCAAAAACTTGTTGAAAGGATTCGTGTTAAGGAAGAGGAAGCAATAGAAATTTAATATGGAAACAATAGAGAAGCAAGTATCTTACCATGTAGATCCAAATGGGTACTATGGTAAATTTGGAGGAGCCTTCATTCCAGAAATGCTCTATCCAAATGTTGAAGAGCTACGAAATACCTACCTGGACATCATTGCTCGACCCGACTTTCAAGCTGAGTTCCATGAACTGTTACATAGCTACGTAGGCCGGCCTACCCCTTTGTACCTGGCTAAACGTTTATCCGAAAAAGTCGGAACGACCATCTATCTGAAACGCGAAGATTTGTGTCATACCGGAGCGCACAAGGTGAATAATACCATTGGGCAAATCCTGTTGGCTCAACGACTCGGCAAACAACGCATCGTAGCTGAGACTGGCGCCGGCCAACACGGAGTAGCTACGGCCACTGTTTGTGCACTGATGGGGGTTGAGTGTATCGTGTACATGGGTGAGTTGGACATCGAACGTCAAGCTCCTAATGTGGCACGTATGAAGATGCTCGGCGCGGAAGTTCGTCCGGCCAAGAGTGGATCAAAAACCCTTAAAGATGCGACTAACGAGGCCATGCGTCACTGGATTAATAATCCCGTTGATACGCATTACATTATTGGTTCAGTAGTAGGGCCACACCCATACCCTGATTTAGTTGCTCGTTTTCAATCGGTCATTTCAGCCGAAATTAAAACTCAGCTTCAGGAGCAGATCGGACGCCCGAACCCTGATTTTGTGGTAGCCTGCGTAGGTGGCGGTAGTAATGCTGCCGGTGCATTTTACCATTATCTCGACGAGCCCAGTGTTCAACTCATCGCCGTTGAAGCTGCGGGTAGGGGAGTAAACTCCGGACATTCGGCCGCTACTACAGCCCTAGGAAAGCCAGGTGTACTTCACGGAAGCCGTACAATTCTGATGCAAACCAAAGACGGTCAGGTAGTGGAGCCCTATTCAATTTCTGCCGGATTGGACTACCCAGGCATTGGCCCGGTACACGCCCATTTGTTCGAAACTGGTCGCGCGACTTTCTTATCAGCGACTGACGAGGAAGCTATGCAGTCCGCTTTTGAACTAGCCCAGATCGAAGGAATTATTCCTGCGCTCGAAACATCTCACGCGTTAGCTGCACTCGGTAGGATTGGTGCAGGAAAGAACGACGTCGTTGTAGTAAACTTGTCTGGTCGTGGTGACAAGGACCTAGATACCTACATGAAGTACATTAATTGATTTTCTTAAGTACTAAGGCATGATTAGTTTGTATTATTAATTTAGTTAAATCAATGGCTAATATTGTCTATATCAAATACTTACTATAATCTATCAACTACTTAACGCAGAATTAGTTTGTGCTATTAATTTGGCTAAAAAAATAGCTAATATTCTATATATCAAATACTTAAAGAAAGCTAACAGTTATAAACTAATAGCTGTTAGCTACTTATCTCTATTTAACTATGGCTACTTTAACTCTACCCAAAGTATTCGACTTCCGTCTGAAATTAAAGGAACTGGAAGCAAAGAAGGATTCCCCTGAACTGTCACTGTTTGAGCGATGTGATCTGGAAGACGAGATACTTGAACTGAAAGAAAAACTGGGACAGTTTGATCGTCAGAAATTTGATGATCAGGATGAGTGTATTAATTGTTCTGGCTAATCATAAGTAGCCGGGGCTCTAGTATGGGCTTTGGTATATTTCAACCTATATAACAAAGCTCATGAAAATTACCCTTTCCCTCATTGTCGGACTTTTTCTACTAGGAACTGTTGCGTGTACCAGCAACGAAACCACTAAATCAGAGAAGATGCTACGCCACGTTGTTCTTTTTAAATTTAAAGATACTTCGACCCCCGCGCAGGTAAAAGAAGTAGAGGATGCTTTTCGTAAGTTACCTACTCAAATAAAGGAAATAAAGGATTTTGAATGGGGAACCAATAACAGCCCTGAGAACCTCAATCAGGGATACACCCATTGTTTTTTCGTGACTTTTGATAATGAAGAGGGCCGGGCAGTGTACTTACCTCATCCCGATCATAAAGCTTTTGGAAAAGTACTAGGTCCACACCTGGACAATGTACTTGTTATTGATTATTTGATCCAGAAATGAACCGTATTGTAGAATTATTTAAAAAGCAGCCTTCGGGAAACCTTAATGTTTATTTTACGGCAGGGTACCCAAAGCTACATGACACTTTGCGAGTACTTTTTGCCCTGCAAGAATCAGGTACCGACATCGTCGAGATAGGGATGCCTTATTCTGACCCCGTGGCTGACGGAGAGACCATTCAACAAAGCAATCAGCAATCATTGGAAAACGGAATGACCGTTCGATTGCTTTTTGATCAGTTGGAGGGTATGCGCTCCAAAGGCATTACCGTACCCGTGTTACTGATGGGTTATATCAACCCCGTCATTCAGTTTGGTATCGAAAATTTTTGTAAAAAGTGTGCAGAAGTTGGTGTTGATGGTTTGATACTACCCGATATGCCGATGGCTGTATACCTTGATGAATACAAGCCCATTTTTGATAACTATGGCTTACTAAATATCTTTTTGGTTAGTCCTCAAACTGCCGAGTCCAGGATACGTCAGATTGATAAAAACAGCGAAGGCTTCATCTATACCGTTTCTTCTTCCAGCGTTACCGGATCTCAAACCGGTGTTAATGAAGGAATGGAAACCTACTTCGAACGCATCAACTCCATGGACCTGCGCAACCCACGCCTCATTGGTTTTGGTATCAGTGATAAGGCGACATTTGATAAAGCGTGTCTTTACGCCCACGGCGCAATTATAGGTAGTGCTTTTATCCGGATTCTTCATACTAGCAACGACCTCGAGAAGGACATAAATACCTTTATTGGTTCGATCAAATCCAATAAACCTTTTGAGATCAGCGTTTAGAGTAAGTGAATAGTACACAAGCGATTAGGCGTAGAGACTGTATTCTGGTGAGTACAGTCTCTACTCGTTTCATTTACTGCCCGATTTATTGTACTTTACTGTATAATCCCCTTTTGCACGATAATTGCAACTCACATAGATTAGGACAAGAAATTTCTAACAAGAATACCCTATGGCAGCTTCTACAAACTCAATGAATACTCTTCTTCTTGGTATCAAGGAGTATCGGCAAAAGTACTACCAAAATCGACTGCTCAAAGGTCTTATTTTTTCGGCAGCGCTACTGCTGAGTGTATTTCTACTTTTCAATACGATTGAATACTTCGGGCGGTTTAGTTCCGTGGTACGTGGTATACTGTTTTTTGGTTTCCTAGCTGTATTCCTTTTCTCCTTGTACCAATGGGTCATTCAGCCGTTGATCAACCTCTACGGCATACGTAAGCCCCTGTCGGATGAGCTTGCTGCACTCCGAATCGGACAGTACTTTCCTGAAATCGGTGATAAATTACTCAACACCTTACAACTTCAATCCCTAAACGGAAGCCAAACCGATCTGATCGAGGCCAGTATAAAGCAGAAATCTGGACAACTCCTGATTGTGAAGTTTTCTGATGCCATCAACTACCAAGAAAACAAGCAATTTATCAAGTATGCTATCTATCCGCTTGCTGCCATTGCGGTCATTCTCCTTTTTAACCCAACGTTTTTCACGTCAAGCTCCGACCGAATTATCCACTTTCAAAAGAACTATACTTACGCCCCATTTTCCTTCACGGTCAATAACGAGAATCTCAAAGCTTTTCGTAACGAAGACTTCACCCTTAGCCTATCTTTGGAAGGGGAAGCACTACCTCAGTCGGTGTACCTCGTTCAAAACGGTACCCGCTTCAAACTTACTCAGGAGGAAAACAAACTCTTCACCTATAATTTTAAGAACGTACAACGCGATGTCCGTTTCTCACTTGATGCAGCAGGATTTACCTCGGAGAATTATGATTTAAAAGTAATCGAGCGTCCAAGCCTCCTTTCGTTTGACGTTAACCTTCGCTACCCAGCTTACCTCAATAAACCAGCTGAACAACTTTCCAACGTTGGAAATATCACGATACCAGAGGGTACTGTTGTCGAGTGGAATTTTAATACTTCGGCTACCAAATCACTTGGAATCAGCTTTGAGAACGATTCGGCTATTTACTCTGCCAGTAATCGCGACGATAAGGTGTTTCAATACCGTAAATCTATACGTGCTTCTTCCCAGTACCAAGTTCTACTTCAGAATAACGAAACACCGAACGCCGAAAAAATTGGCTACTATATTAATGTCATTCCAGATAAGAATCCTCTTCTATCCTTGGAGAATTTCCAGGACACTACCCTATATAGTTTCTTAGTGTTGGGTGGGTCTATTAGCGACGACTACGGGTTCTCTCAATTAAAACTATTCTACACTATCCACCGCGAGGATCAAGCAGATGTTAAAGCCAAGGCCGAAAAAAGTATCAATATTCCGTTTAATAAAACGGTCAATACCCAGAGCTTCTACTTTCAGTGGTACGTCGATAGCCTGAAACTCGCTCCGGGTGATAAGATCGAATACTACGCCCAGGTCTGGGATAATGACGGGGTAAATGGACCAAAGAATACTCGTTCACGGGTCATCAACTTCTCAATACCTTCCAAAGACAAGCTGCAAGCGGAGGTAGAGAAATCAGCTCAGGAAACGGAGAAACAAATGGAGAAGGCTTTGAAGAAAGCCCAAAGTCTGGAACAGGATTTAGAAAATCTTGAAAAAAGACTCAAAACAAATAAAGAACTTGACTTCCAGGAGCGTAAGCAAGCGGAAGATATTTTAAAAAAGAGAGAAGATCTACTGAAGGAGATTCGCTCCATTCAGGACCAAAACAAAGCTACTAACGAGAAGTCAAAACAGTTTAGTCAGCAGAGTCCCGAAATCCAGAAAAAGTTAGATCAATTGCAAAAATTGATGGATGATCTGATGGACGACGAAACTAGTAAACTCTACAAAGAACTCCAAAAGCTACTGGAACAGAAACAGAGTGAGCGAATGAGTCAGATGCTTGAAAAGCTACGCAACAAAGAGAATAACCTTGAAAAAGAACTAGAGCGGACATTGAACCTCTTTAAGAAAATGCAGATGGAGCAGAGGATGGAACAAACCATCCAAGACTTGGAAGAGCTTGCGGATAAGCAGGATAAGCTAGCGGACGAAACTCAGCAGAATGAAAAGACAAAAAACACTGAGGACAAAAAAGAAAAAAACGAAGATATTAAAAAGGAGCAGGAAAAACTCAAAGAAGAATTTGAGAAAGCCAAAGAAGATCTTGGTGAAATTGAGAAAATAGGCGAGGAGATAGACGAAAAACCCGACACCCAGGAAGAAGAACAGGAAAGTGTCGACGAACAAATGGAGCAAAGCATGGAACAACTCGAAAAACAGGAGAATTCCGGCGCATCCAAATCACAGAAGAAAGCATCGAAATCTATGCGGGATATGTCATCGGCCATGTCGTCGGCCATGCAGAGCGCTCAGATGCAACAAATGGAAGAGGATATTGATGCCCTTCGCGATATTTTAGAAAACCTTATTACTCTTTCATTCGACCAAGAGCAATTAATGAAGGACTTCAAAGGTGTTAATTTACAAGATCCTCGCTTTGTCAAGTTAGGTCAGGATCAATTAAAATTACAGGATGATGCCAAGACGGTTGAGGATAGTCTTTACGCATTGGCCAATCGCGTTGTTCAGATACAGTCGTTTATTACTCGTGAATTGAACGATATGAAATCTTACATGGGCGAGAGTATCAATAATATTCGGGACCGTCGGATCAGTATAGCCACGGCTAAGCAGCAGTTTGCCATGACCTCGATGAATAACCTCGCCCTTATGTTGAGTGATGTGTTCCGTCAGATGCAACAGCAAATGGCTATGGCCATGGCAATGCCCGGAAAAGGGAAGGGCAAAGGAAAAGGAAAAACACCCGGAGCCGGTGAAATGCAGCAGCAGCTAAATGAAAGACTCCAACAAATGGGTAAAAGCCAAAACGGTCCGAAAGGAACATCGGAGCAGTTGGCACGAATGGCCGCTGAACAGGCCATGATTCGTAAGATGATTCAAGAACTCATCGACTCCCAAAAAGGCACCGAGATGGGTGGTAAATTTGGGGACGAGTTAAAAGAGTTAATAAAAAAAATGGATGAGTCAGAAACAGATCTTGTCAACAAGCGCGTCAACCAGGATTTACTGAAACGTAATCAGGAAATTGTTACACGGTTATTGGAGTCTGAAAAAGCAATGCGTGAACAAGGTGAAGATGATAAGCGAAAAGGAGAAACTGCCAGGGAAATTACTCGTCGCCCGCCACCAGCTTTTGAACAGTATATCAAAGAGAAAGAAAAGCAAACTGAGCTACTACGATCAATACCACCTACTTTTTCACCTTTTTACAAACGAGAAGTAGACGCTTATTTTCGGAAATATCAGTCCGGTAAATAAATTTGGACCCATAACTTACCAAAAAAGCGCTTCATTATTCAATGATGATGCGCTTTTTATTGAGTATAAGTACTTTTTGATTATATCTTTGTGTAAATTTATTTGAAATTAGTAGCTTTTCATTTCTCGCGACATGAGAACCATGTTAATCAAACCTATCCCGTTTCCAACACACTAAACAGTTACGCCATTGAAAACAATGATCCAATTTTTTGCCGAAGATGTTGACTATGACCTTCCCAATCCAACCAAAGTAAAGCGTTGGTTAAAGTTTGTCATTGAATCAGAAAGTTTTACCCTGAACCAAATGAATTACATTTTTTGTTCCGATGAATATCTCCTCAATATGAACCGTGAACACTTGCAGCACGACTACTACACGGATATCATTACCTTCGATACCAGTGATGATGAGAAGCAAGTTGAAGGTGAAATATACATCAGTACCGATCGTGTTAAAGAAAATGCCCAGACAATGGAGATCACTTTTGATGAGGAACTTCGCCGGGTTATTGTTCATGGTGTTCTTCACTTGGTCGGTTATAACGATGAAAATGATTTAGCTAAGTCAAAAATGAGAGGCAAAGAAGATTTTTATTTAAAAAACTATAAGTACCAATAAAATTCCACGTGGAACAGTTGATACGATTTCACAAAATTCATTAAGTCTTAACAGATTTTGTTGAGACTTTTTTTAATAGCTTTTGAGATGTTTCCAAAGTATGATGTTATAGTAGTGGGGGCAGGACATGCCGGATGCGAAGCAGCCGCAGCCGCAGCCAACATGGGGTCGAAAGTATTGCTTATTACTATGAACATGCAAACTATTGCCCAGATGTCGTGCAACCCTGCCATGGGTGGTGTGGCCAAAGGACAAATAGTGAAAGAAGTTGATGCGATGGGTGGACAGTCAGGGATCATAAGTGATCGTACCATGATTCAGTTCAGAATGCTCAACCGTTCTAAAGGCCCCGCCATGTGGAGTCCACGTTGTCAAAGTGATCGAATGTTATTCGCAATTGAGTGGAGACAAATACTAGAAGATACACCAAATGTCGACTTTTGGCAGGACACAGTACAAGGCCTAGTAATAAAAAACGACAGAATAGTAGGAGTAAAAACCAGCCTCGGAATTGAAATAAAATCTCAAGCAGTAGTACTTACAAACGGGACCTTCTTGAACGGACTAATTCATATTGGGGAGAAAAACTTTGGTGGTGGACGTACTGGAGAAAGGGCTGCAACCGGAATTACCGAACAACTTATTACCCTGGGATTCGAGTCCGGTAGAATGAAAACTGGAACACCTCCTCGGGTAGACGGTCGCTCACTTGATTATACGAGAATGGAAGAACAACCCGGAGATGAACAACCCGGTAAGTTCTCTTACACCGATACCCCGGCGCTGACCAAACAGAGAAGCTGTTGGATTACCTATACGAATCAAAAAGTACATGATATTCTAAAAACAGGGTTTGATAAATCGCCCATGTTTTCCGGAAGAATAAAAGGACTTGGACCTCGCTATTGTCCTTCAGTAGAGGATAAAATAAATCGGTTCGCCGATAAAGACCGCCATCAGATTTTTGTTGAACCGGAAGGATGGAACACTGTGGAAGTTTATGTGAATGGATTTTCAACTTCGCTTCCGGAGGATATTCAATACAAAGCCCTGCGGGCAGTAGAAGGATTTGAAAACGTAAAAATGTTTCGTCCGGGCTACGCCATTGAGTACGATTTCTTTCCCCCTACTCAGTTAAAACTAACCCTCGAAACACACCTG
>JBDNFP010000359.1:0-3003 GCA_041689775.1 Spirosomataceae bacterium | reverse complement strand
CAGGCACCATTTTCTTTACGTACTTCACCACCGTATTGACGATCAATTTCTTGGGAAAGCCAAGCAGATCACCGATTTCGGTCACAATGATATGTTTGATCTCGGTGTTGGGAAGTACTTTTTCCAGATTCGAAGCAAAATTGGCCAAAATCACAATGGCTTTCGCGCCTGAGTCCTTGAACTGATGCTGCATTTCGCGGGGAGTGTACAGCGGATTAGTATTCACAACGGTAAGCCCCGCCCGCAGCGCCCCGAACATGGCGATAGGATATTGGAGTAGATTGGGCATCTGAATCGCAATACGATCTCCCTGTTGCAAGCCTATGCTTTGCAGGTAGGCCGCAAACTCGCGTGACATCCGGTCTATATCCCTAAATGTCAACTCTTTGCCCATATTCGAATATGCTGATTGGTTGGCATAGCGGGAAAAGCCTTCGTCCATTAATTCAAGTAAGGAAGGATAGGCATCCGGATTTATTTCGTAGGGTACACCCTTCGGATATAATTTGAGCCATGCAAAGGTTTCTTGGTTTACAGTAGGCATAAGAGTTCTATTCTTTGGAAATTAGTTGATTGATCATATTTAAAACGACAAAATAGAATATTAAGTTAATTAAATATTAGTTCGATACTATTTTTTTAACGAAAAAATAGATATTATTCAATGTTTTACAGAAAATATTCAATAAAGAAACTTAGTATACTGAATACTTTTCTCCGATTCGTAGCACTCGAAAAGGAGTTCCGTGTTTTTCCGACGCCGTGATAAAAACATCCGGATCTTCGGTATTGAATTCAAAAAGATGGTAGTGATGCGGAACAACGCAGCCTGCGCCAATCGCTACTCCCAATTGGGCGGCTTCTTCGGCGTTGAGATTTCCGGCCACGCGTCGCCCGGGTTTATGGCCATTAATCGGCAGAAAAGCCACGTCAACCGCGTAGGGCATCAATAGCTCTTCCAGCCCCTCAAACCAGAGGGTATCGCCGCTGTGGTACACCCGGTAGCCCCCAAACTCTACTACGTATCCCATAAATTTGCACTGATCGAGAAAGTCTCGCTCCACCTCGTTGTGGGCGGCTGGAATCCCAAAGAACCGAAATCCTGCTACGTCTTTCTGAAAAGTATCGTTCATCCCAATGGGAAAGTCAGGTTTACAGCCCAGGCGGTTTACCACGAACTCCCGGTTTGCTTCGGGAATCACCAACCGAATGCCCGGATTGGCCGCCAACAGGGGCAGCAGTGTTTCCGCATCGAGATGATCGGTATGGTTATGGCTACTTGTTACTACATTCACAAAATCCAGTCGGGCGGGGTCAATGGCCAGCTCGCTCATCCGGACATGGGGCTTGTCGGTAGTGGCGTACTTACGCGTCAATGAATCGGATAGATAAGGGTCAAAAAGGAGGTATTTCCCTTCCCATTGCAGCAAGAAACCACTTTGCCCCAGCCACCAACTCCGGAAGCCTGTCGTTACTGACTCCGTTGACTTGATATCTGCCAATAGCTCATCGTCTTTCTGATACGCCAGGATCGAACTCATAGGCTCGTTGCGCGTTGATAGGTTGTTCGGTTTACTGCCCAACTCCATACCGGGCCATCGTCAGGGTCTTGTACTTCGCCGGTTCGTTGAAAACCTAGCTTTTCCAAAATATGGGTGGAATGATTTCCCTCCGGCATCGTATGAGCTATTACCTGCACTACCTCCGGGAACATAAATGCATGCTCAACCAGACCCCGGGCTGCCTCCGTGGCCAGTCCTTTGCCCCGATGCGAGGCTTTTACTTCGTAGCCAATCTCCACGCGCCCTTCCGCATCGGGTTCACCTTTGTACCCACACGATCCGACCAGCATATTATCGGGCCGGTAAACAATCAGATGCACCCACCACTCCCGCAGAGGCGGATGGGCTTTCCAACGAATCGCCGAGGGAGCAAAACTATCACGGAATTCAGTCCATTTTTTGGGAACATTAGCTCCTAATACCCGCGCCAGTACGCCATTACCCATACGAATGGCATCAAACACGGTATCGTCGCACGGAAGTATGCGTAAAAGGGGTGTCAGAATCATTTCTTTTTGGGGTGAAGATCGTATAGAACGGGCAAAATCGCAAACCGGAGAAGGTAATTACCCAAAAAGCTGGCACCTATTTTTTGACCTAAGCAGCCTAAGGTCAGGTTTTGTATTTTTAGGCACCAGTTCGCTCACAACTAAAAAGCCTTGCGACTACGTAATCTTCTTCCCGTCTACTTTTCGAGTACCAATCTCCGTTGAATGATTCCCGTTTCATTCCCTTGTTGAGGGTCCAAATGGGTACGCCTGGCTACCGGAAATACTTCTGCCAGATGGGGCCTTACCGGAAATGCTGACACTAACCCAACACTTTATAGGTACTACCGATTACCAACCGCTGGTATTTAAAGCGAACCAGCAAAAGCTTGGTACCCTACCGGCACATCCGGATAGTAGCCTATTTATAGGATTTCAGTCAGGTTTAGACAACCAAGGGGGCTCACAAACCACGGCCCGTAACGTACCGCTGGGACATTGATAGTCTTAATCGCTGCATTTACGGTAAGGCTCCTGATACACTTTTCACCAGCTCCTTGGTTCAGAAAAGCATTAGACCACTCTCTTAAATGATATTTTCTAAATTTGTTCGTAAAAAACTGGCTATGAACGATAAGTATAAGTTATTGAAAGAAAATCCCGGAATTTGTAAACGCCTGTTTGGTATAGAATTCGGTGATTTCGAAATTGTACTTGGAAAAGTTCAAATCGAGTTCGACGTTTTTTTGCGGGAAAACCTAATTTCCAACCGTGGACTCCAGGGCAATCGCTTTAAAATAGATGTTGAAATTTGAGCACTTTTGGTAGATTTCTTTTCTAATCCATTTTTTTGCTCATGGAATCTCCCAAAAAGTACTTCGAGTCCCTGCCTGATCCGCGTATTAAACGAAAGCAACTGCATGATTTTCAAGATGTTATTATGCTCGTACTAT
>JBDNFP010000358.1:0-17694 GCA_041689775.1 Spirosomataceae bacterium | reverse complement strand
GGCAGTAGCGTTTTGGCAGTAGTCGATCGTCGGTATTACTGAGGGTGCATCCGTTTTATAAATCGTCACAGTAATAGTAGCCTTAGCGCCTTCACATCCATCTAACGTCTGACTCACCTGGTAGATCGTAACGCCAGCGGTGGCGGTAGAAGGGATTGGCGCAGTACTGCCCAAGCTTCCACCACCTGCATTGTACCAATTGAGCGTTGCGCCACCACTAGTAGTTGCCGTAAGAGCGGTAGCTGTGGCTCCAAAGCAATACGTTAATGCGCTCGTGGTTGAAGGGGCAGCAGGAGTGATTTTAATGGTTAGGTCAAGCTTAGCCCGCGGGCCTTCGCAACCGTCGATAGTCTGACTTACATAATAAGAGGTAGTACCTACGGAGCCGGTACCCGGGGTTGGAGCCGTTGATGAACTTGCGCCTCCTATGGCGGCAGTATACCATAGTAACCCTGCGCCAGAAGCAGTAAGCTGCGTAGCAATGCTATTCTGACAGAAACTCGCAGGATTCACTCCCGGTACTGCCGGCGTTGGCTTAACAGTCACCGTTATTTTAGTACGTTCACTCTCGCAACTATTCAACGTTTGGCTTACGTAATAATCTGTGGAGCCCGCCGTTGCTGTGGAAGGCGTTGGTGCTGTTGGTGAACTACTCCCTCCTGCTGCCGCAGTATACCATTTCAGGTCAGTTCCGATAGCAGTAAGGACAGCAGGTGTGGCATTCTGGCAGTAGGATATAGAGGCAGATGGCACCGTGGGGGCGTCTGTTTTGTTAACTGTTACCGATATAGCTGTCTGAGGGCCTTCACAGCCAGATAGTATTTGACTAACCTGGTAGGTCGTCACACCAGTGGTAGTGGTAGATGGTGTAGGAGGACTAGTCCCCAAACTCCCCCCCGAGGGATTATACCAATTGATGGTTGCACCACCACTTGCAGTCGCCGTCAGTGCCGTAGATGTTATTCCGAAACAATAACTAATAGAACTAGTGGCTGAAGGTGCCGCCGGGGTCGCTTTTACTGTTACATCTAACTGAGATCGATCACCTTCGCATCCAAATACTGTTTGACTTACATAGTAAGGGGTTGTCCCTACTGAACCTGTCAATGGTGTAGGAGCAGAGTCTAAGGCAATGCCGCCCGTTGTTACTGTATACCATTTCAATCCAATACCAGTGGCTGTCAGTTGAGAGGGCGACGTTCCCTGGCACAACTCCAATGGTGTAGTCACACCCGGTAGGGAGGGCTTTTCTTTTACTACTACCTGAATTTGAACCCTGTCACTTTCACAGCTCGATGCCGGTGTTTGACTTACGTAATAATTAAAGGTACCAGGCGTATTTGTTACAGGAATGGGGGCCGCTGGTGTACCCGATCCAATCGTAGAGTGGGTATACCAAGTAAGGTTAGCACCTCCGGCTGTCAACACGGTAGCGGTGGTAAACTGGCAATATTCTACCGGGGAAACCACCGTTGGCCCGGATGGCTTTGCACTAATTGTCAGTGTAGTACTACTTGGAGATCCAGTTGTCGCGGGATCCGTAGAAACCACCCGGACCTTATATGCGGTTCCGTTGGCAGTACCACCGGGAATTGTTACGGTCAATGGGCTGGATGCCCCGGAAGGAGAAAGGACTACCGGGGTAGTGAAATCCCCCGCTGCATTTGACAACTGTACCCTGAACTCGTTCCCAACATTAAAGGTGCCAGTAGCGGTGAAAGGCACACTAAGTGTGGAACTTGTACAAACCTTAGTTACATTTAATGCATCGGTACCAATGGTTTGAGCCATTGAATCACTAATCCATCCCAATCCTATCAGCCCTATAATGATCCAGTGAGTAAAACGTCTACGTTGCATACATCAATATTTATGAAGTTAGATACTATTCTATCCAGAATTTGCGGATAAAGTTAGGTATATTTTTGAAAATGAAGGTAGCAGATTACCTCTGCTAGTTGGGTAACGCCTATGATCCTAGCAGGGACTCATAAATAATGTCGTGGATTTTACGTCTTGTCTTATGTTTTACGATTCCATCATTTTCCATGTCAGGGTGAATCCGGTTAGATAAAAATATATATACAAGTTCTTCGTCCGGGTCGGCCCAGACCACCGCCCCCGTAAAGCCGGTGTGGCCAAAAGAATTGGCGGAGGCCTTATCTGACACATACACGCTGTTACCCGAAGAGGGTACTTTGTCCCAGCCTAAACCACGGTGATGTGATGAATCATACAGACGGGCGAAAGAAGGTACCGTCCCCGGCTGAAAAAAGGTTTTTCCACCATACTTACCTTTCCATAAATTCATTTGCATGACGACGGCAAGATCGGTAGCCGTACCAAAAAGCCCAGCGTGGCCAGACACTCCACCTTGTATCGCCGCCATCTGATCGTGCACCGTACCTTGCAACAACTGACTACGGAAACGATAGTCCTGCTCGGTGGGTGCTATGCCCTCCGGCGCAAACCGTCTTAACGGATTAAAACCAAGAGTGGATAAACCAAGTGGCTCATAAAACGTTTTGTACACAAACACATCAAGTGGCTGACCCGTGAGGCGCTCCACTACTTTTTGCAGGGTCAGGAAACCCAGATCGCTATATATATAAGGGTACTTACCTCCACCATCACGACGATTTGTCATAGGCGAGTCTACAACCCACTTCCAGACGGAGTCGCGCAGCATCGGTTTGGCAAACAGGCGCGGCGCAACCTGTAAATAGTAGGTAGTATCCTGTACAGAGCTGTAATACTCGGGCAGTAGACCACCACCGCCCGTCATGGTATTCGCCCATAGTTTAGGATAAAACGATACCAGCCCGGAGCGGTGTAGTAGCAAATTCCGGATGGTTATGTTTTGTTTATTGGTACCCTTCAGCTCAGGCAAATAAGCAGATGCCTTCTGATCAAGATCCAGTTTCTGTTGATCGTACAGCCACATCACTGATTGTAACGTAGCTGAGACTTTGGTCACCGAAGCCAGATCGTAGAGCGTCTCCTGCGTAACCCGGTTGGAAGTGAGGTAGTTGAGAGTACCATAGGCTTTTGAGTACACAATCCTACCTTTGCGTGCTACCAATACCTGACAGCCCGGAAAAACGTGCTGATCAATGGCTTCCTCAACAACTGCATCAATTTTATGGAGTTGATTCCCATCCATGCCCACCGTTTCGGGAGTGCCATAGCTCAGCCTGCCCAAAGCTACTGTTTCGATACTAGTACCCGGCTTGTAGCTTGCTACCGACACGGGCAAAGCACCCTTGATGATAGTGCCCCGAATAATATCTGTGAAGTAACTCCTTCGGTTGTTTCATTATCCTCATTCGCGCAGATTAAGGCATCAGGATCAGAAAAGAAACGGATGCTATATGGTGTCCCAAACAAACAAAGTACTACTTTCTTACCCTGTTCTTTTAAACGACGTACAAAATCAGCCGAGCCAGTTGTAATGCCATGCCGACGGCGGGGCGAGTTACTAATATCATGAATACCTACCACAACGACGTCAAAAGGAGCCAGATAGTCGAGCATTTCGGTTACTAGCTGATTATTATCAGGCTTTTCTTCGAAAATAAAATGCTTGACTGGTGCATAGTTACTCATCATTTTCTGAAAGGCAGTCCCTTTTCCTGCACCAATGGTAACAGACGCTATTTTTAGGCGATCAACGGCTCCGATCGGAATCAGGTCATTATCGTTACGCACCACCGTTACCGACGCCTCGCTTAGCTCTTCTGATAGCTCGTGGCTTTCTTCGTTGTTAAGGTCTTGATCCAGGTTCTTCAAATCAATGGGTTTGTAGCGATCCAGGCCTACCCAGTATTTACCCTGTAAGATTCTTTTCACTTTTCCATCGATAAACTCCTCACTGATCGTACCACGGGCTACCGCATCCTTAATCGATCTAACGGTTTCGTCTACACTTTCGGGGTACAATAGAATATCATTTCCTGCCAGAAGTGCTTGGAGGTTCACATCCGATGCCTTTCCGTTTCGTAGTACCCCGCGCATATTCATGGCGTCCGTGAAGGCAAGTCCTCGAAAGCCCATTTCGTTGCGCAATAAATCTGTCACAATTTTTTTGGAAAGCGAACTAGCCAATTGAGGAGTATTATCTAGCACCGGAACGTACAAATGCCCGTTCAATACACCCATTAAGCTATCGGCGATCATTTTACGATAAGGGTATAGATCTATATCCCACAGCTGATCTGAGGAGTGGCTTACCACGGGTAATGTATAATGTGAGTCAGCGTCAGTATCCCCATGCCCGGGAAAATGCTTCGCGGTTGCGATCACTCCGTTGTGCTGTAAACCTTTCATGTAGGCAATGGCCTTGCGCGTAACGTTCTGCGGATCTTGACCAAACGCCCGAGAACCAATGACGGGATTATCAGGGTTATTGTTTACATCTGAAACGGGTGCAAAATTGATATGGATACCCAATCGCTGGCAATGACGACCAATTTCATCGCCCATACGATAGATAAGTTTATCGTCCTGAATGGCTCCAAGTACCATTTGTTTGGGAAACGATATCGTACTATCGAGCCGCATACCTAAGCCCCACTCGCCATCAATACCGATGAACAGGGGTACTTTAGAAATAGCCTGGTAACGGTTAGTGAGCCGGGCCTGACGGTACGGGCCTCCCTGAAAGAAAATCAGGCCTCCGAGGTGGTAATCGGTGATAAGTTTTTCAACGGAGCGATAATCAGACTCGTTTCGGTTAGAATAAGTTGCAATCATGAAGAATTGCCCGATCTTTTCGTCTAAGGTTAGAGATTGCAACGTACTATCTACCCACGCACTTTCGGGAAGAACATTTACCGCAGGGCCTATTCTCTTGGGTCTGGAAGCACGAACTATTTCCATTTTTACCTCATCCGTGGTGTCGGAGCTAACGAACGTCCGGGGCGGCACTTTTCCACGTAACTTCAACGCCGTTGCTACCACTGAACTAACAATCAGTGCAACCATTATCCCCACAACCACTTGAAAAAAACGTGAACGATAAATCCGACCAAACCAATTTTTCATACCTACTGTTTAACATTTATTAATGCAATTAACTTGGACAGAAAATCATTCTGCAAACGTTTTGCACTATCATTATAACGCAATATCATGAAAAAAACGTGGATTTTAACTTATATTGTAGTGCTACTTTCGTTTACGGCAACGCTTGGTCAAATAACCAGTAATAGCTACAAAGTGCTATTAAAGACCCTTTATAAGAATACGGTGCCTCTCGTCAGCTGCGATGACGCGGCAAAAATGAAGTCTGTCCTATTTTTAGACACCCGGGCCTACGAAGAGTTTAAAGTGAGTCACATCCCAAACGCCAGGTGGGTAGGCTACGACGAATTTTCTTTGGATAAAATGAAAGGAATCGATAAGACGACTCCCTTGATCGTGTATTGCTCCGTAGGTGTAAGAAGCGAGCAAATCGGTAAGAAACTACTCGACGCGGGTTATACAAATGTACAAAACCTCAATGGAAGTCTGTTTGAATGGGTCAATCAGGGCAAGCCTATCGTCGACGAAAAGGGTAAACGCACTAGGAAAGTACACGCCTACTCGCACGCATGGGGCATATGGCTCCGAAAAGGGGAGAAAGTGTACTAAGTAAGCAGCGTTAATAGAAACAGGACGGCCCCCGAGAATCTCGTGGGCCGTCCTGTTTCTAAGATACATATACGTCGTAATTATTTACTGACGAGCTTTCACGATGGTGGTAAAGTCACGCGATTTGAGAGAGGCACCTCCAACCAGGCCACCATCCACGTCCGGACAAGCAAACAGTTCTTCGGCATTACCCGCCCCAACACTTCCTCCGTACAGAATAGAAATCTCATCCGCTACGGCTTCACCATACTTGCCCGCTAGATGGGCGCGTAGGGCAGCGTGCATTTCCTGGGCTTGGTCGCTGCTGGCTGTTAGCCCAGTACCAATGGCCCAAATAGGTTCGTAGGCAATCACAATGGAAGCCAACTGCTCCGCGCTCAGGTGAAAAAGACTTTCGGTAAGCTGTGTTTTAACTACCTCAACAAAATCTTCATTCTGGCGTTGTTCCAGCGACTCTCCGCAGCAGAAAATAGGCGTCAAACCGTTTTCCAGAGCTATATCAACTTTCGCCGCCAACTGCTCGTTGGTTTCCGCAAAATACTGCCGACGCTCACTGTGGCCAAGAATGACGTAGTTAATACCGATCGCTTTCAGCATTGGAGCCGACACTTCGCCCGTGTAGGCTCCGGAGGATTTTTCGTGGCAGTTTTGGGCCCCCAACGATACCTTGGGTGAGTTTTCAACGTACTTACCCAGGATGGTCAGGTACAGCGAAGGTGTACACAGAATTACTTCTACATCACCTCTTATTTCGTCATTGATCATGTTTACTACCTCCGAGGTAAGCGCGAGGGCTTCATCGAGGGTCTTATTCATCTTCCAGTTTCCGGCTACTATTTTCTTACGCATAATCAGGCGGGGTAATAATGGGTCAAACAATTAATTGAGGCATAAAATTACCTTTTTTTCCCTCGACGCACGGGAATATATTTCCTCCACATAAAAAATCAACATTTTAGAAACTTATTAAGTTTTATTTGTGTTTAAACAAGAAACAGAATGGTGCATTTGCCTAGTATAGCAACAGTGAGGCAGTTATGAAAGGAGTGAGTACACATATCGTCGTCCTGCTTGGGCTTTTATTGGGAAATAGTTTCCGGGTAGAAGCACAAAAACAATGGGAGCCGGAGGATAAATTCGGTTTCTTTCTGGAAGGTAAACGTAAAATCGTACGTATTCCTTTTGAATTCCATTCTAACTTGATTATCGTACCGGTACAGATTAATGATTCTGATACCCTCCGCTTTATACTGGATACCGGCGTCAGCACAACTCTGATTACTGATCCCAATGCGCTTCGTCGGCAAAATCTTCGCTTGACCCGCAAAGTAGTACTCGCCGGAGCGGGTGAAGGACAACCGATATCCGCCGGGGTAGCCCTGGACAATTCACTTTCGATGGGAAAAATGAAGGCCAACCATCAGAATTTACTGATCATGGAGGAAGACCTCCTGCACTTATCCGAATACGTGGGAGTACCCGTCCACGGTATTTTTGGCTACGATATATTCAACAACTTCGTGGTCACCATTGATTTTCATCGTAAGGTACTCATCCTGGAAAAACCCGAACACTATACCTACAAAAAGCGTAAAGGCGATAAATACCCGATTTCCATTGAAGACACCAAGCCTTTTACCAACGCCGTAGCTTTATTTGCCGACGGCCGCGAGCACCCAATCCGGGTAGTGATTGATACCGGAGCGGGCCACGCGCTGTTTTTGGATAAAACGTCAGACAATAATATTCCGGTACCCGAAAAAGTGATTCGTACCCAGCTGGGCCGCGGGCTCAACGGGGTAATTAACGGTAGCTTGGGCCGGATCGAGCGCATCAAGTTCGGGCGCTTTGAACTCGACAACATCGTTGCCTCCTTTCCAGATAGTGCTTCTTTTGGCTCGAAACTCCCCGACCGGATCGATCGGCAAGGTAATGTAGGCTGTGAACTATTGCGCCGCTTTAACGTCACGATGAACTACCAAGCCAATTACATGGTTTTAAAGCCCATCAAAAGACGACTCCGAGAATCCTTCGAACACGATATGAGCGGCTTGGAAATAAAAGCTTTGGGGGCAGACCTGCGCAACTACTTTGTATACGCAGTAGTAGAAGACTCTCCCGCGCAGCAAGCCGGATTGGTCCCCGGAGATCAGATACTGTTTATTAACGACACTCCATCTGAAAATGTAAGCATCAGTGAGATCTATAAGATGCTGCAAAAGGGAGATGGTAGAGAAGTAGAGCTACTTATAAAACGGGATGGTGAAATATTCTTCACCAAATTCATGCTGCATCGAATGATCTGATACTCTCTAACCTGTTCCTGCCGATACACTACTCACCGTCGATAGCTTTCAAGGTGAGTTTTCTATGAATAAAACAAACAGGGAGCGCCCTTAGCGGAGCGCTCCCTGTTGTTTATACTAGATTTCCGTTAGTCTTCTGAACCTCCTCCAAAACGGCCCGAAGAAATCTGCGAACCGAAAAATAACGCATTCAAAAACAATTTATTTGTACCATACCAGAAGGCCCGGAAGTTTGGGTTGTCCGTCATCGCAATGACCTTCCCTGAGCCCAAGTTGGTACATACGATGGAAAGAGAGTTTCGGAGTAGCTTTTCATTTTGAGTCGAAACATAGCCACTTACCAGCGGTCGATCCGTGTAAATAGCCGGGGCACCGTAAGGATCTTTAATAGGTTGAATGAAGATATTGTTATCCCGAAATACATTCAATGTCGGCTCTTTATAACCATAGGCTAGTGGGTGAGTTAAGTCGAGCTTCACCTGAAATATGGCCCCACCGGTTACCTGTGCCCCTTTGTGTAGCTCTGACAACGCATAAGGCTTGGGGCCCGTTGTATCGCTAGGAATCGACTTGATTTTAATCGGCGAAACTCCTTTTTCAGAAGCCCATTCTGTAGCATCAGCCATCGTAATCAACACGCCGCCATTGCGTATCCATTCCTTGATCTTATCCACGGATAAAGCATTGTAGTTGCCGCTGACCATGATAATGGTATTGTACTTGCTCAAATCTACGCGATTGATCGAACTCATATCGGCCATCGTCAGCGGTACGTTTACCCGTTGGTCCAGTAGGTGCCATACTTCTCCGGCATCATTGCTATTGATACCCGAGCCTACCAGCATTAGTGGGCGTGGCGTACGCATTGCTTTGAAGTTCTCACTACCAAAATCAATTCCACTGCCGGTAAGTCCCGTGGAGGATGCGTAAAAGTCTACGCCATCCCGCTCCGCCAGGCGTTGCAGCAAACGATAGGTTTCCTCCGGGTCGTGATCCCGCACCTGTACCTGTATCGTTCCGTAGTCAAACATCCGGGGCTTACCCTGTACCAATACAGTGAGTCGCTGAGTGGCGGTTTTGGTGAGGTATCCTAGTGATTCCAGTTCGTATAAAGTCCGGGGAGCGTAGTAGCTATCCCACTCAAATAGGTAAGAGTAGTCCGTTTTGCCCACAACACTACCCTTGGGAAAGGTGTTTTCCCCTACCTTACTACCTAGTGATACCGAAGCTTTTGATTCGGCATAGGGTACATTGAAGGTAAGTGGCATTGCCCAAGCCGAAATATCGTAAAAGAGACTGTCCTCAAATTGAGTCCTCTTTTCAAATATAGCCTTCGCTACCCGGTGTTGTGGCTGGTTCAAAGGCACTACGTAGGCATTGCCCTTAGGAAAATTGCGACCGTCCACTGTTTCATCTTTGGCCACCTCGTACACCTCAATCTGATTACGACGTAAGATTTCTACCATTTCCCAAGTACGTGGGCGGTCGTTACTTCCGCCAAACACATACGATTTTACTGCGTCGGTGGATCCCTGCTTGTAGAAATCCCGCATGTAGTTCAGCAGCTCTACCCGCATTTCCTTAGCCGCCTTCAAAGTAGACAAGGTGGCCGTAAACTGATTCCGAACGGTAAATGGGAAAGTCAATAACCCGTTGATAGTTTCCTGAACGTGGCCTCTTGAACTGGCCTGCTCAAACAAGATACCGATGGAGCCATTGACATCAGGGTAGGTTGAGCCTTTGCCATAGTAAAAGTCGTCGTAATTTTCCTGAGTGAAGTAATAGGATCCGATTTTATCTAAACCAGCCGCGTGGTACGTACCAATTTTGGCCGTGAGGTCGATATTCAGTCGGGGTGTTAGTGGGTGGGTACGAGCGGGAATACCGGGCTGAAAAAAGAACGTAGAGTTACTTCCCATCTCGTGATGATCCGTGACAATATTGGGTTTCCACTGGTGGTACTTCACAAGCCTTCCTTTACTTTCTGGATGCTGGGTGTAGAGCCAATCGCGGTTCAGGTCAAACCAATAGTGGTTGGTACGGCCACCGGGCCACACTTCGTTGTACTCGCGGGTATCAGGGTCGCTCACCGGTGTAATACTCTTATGGGTGTTTACCCAACTAGCAAAGCGATTTCCGCCGTCCGGATTAATGCATGGGTCAAGCAAAATTACACATTCCCGAAGCAGCGAGTCCACGCTAGGCCCTTGCGCCGCAGCCAGATAGTAGGCCGCTAGCAAAGAGGCATTAGCTCCACTCGGTTCATTACCGTGTACAGAATAGCCCATCCACACGACTCCTGGCATTGTCGACGTATTCAGGCTTCCTGACTGGGCTGGGTCGGTTAGTTTAACGTGCTCCGTCCGGATATTTTCGAGGTTGGCGTGGTTAGCCTGGTTCGTGATCGTCAACAACAACAGCGGGCGGTTCTCGTAAGTACGGGCGTACTCGGCCAATGTAATCCGATCCGAGAATTCATCCAGCTTTTTCATGTAGGCCACCCGCTGATCGTGGGTAACGTGCCACTGCCCTACCTGATAGCCTAGAAACTGCTGTGGAGTTGGAATAGCCGGACTGTACGTAACGTTAGCCGGGAAATAATAATTATCGGCCACCTGAGCTTTGGCGATCATTGCCCAGCCTAGTAAGACGATACCGAGAAGATACTTTTTCATGTAGTTTGTCAAGGATAAAATAAAAAAGGTACTTATCATTAAGTACCTTTTGTCAGAATTGTATCGTATGTCTGCGGGCAGGCCCGCAGCCTGGCGGTTATTTTGATCGCCTCAGCTTTGCTTCAATGGTTTGTTGGGTGTGGGGTACCACACGAAGGCGCTCCTTGGAAATCAACTTACCGGTATCAATACATATTCCGTAGGTGCCGTTTTTAATTCTTACCAAAGCGTTTTCGAGCTGAATACTATACTTCTGCAAACGGGCCGCCAATTGGCTGAGATTCTCGCGCTCATTCGCATCCGCACCATCTTCCAGCAATTTGGCGGTACCGGCTGTGTTGTCGGTGCCACTATCGTTCTTTTTGCTCAAAGAATCTTTGATGTAGTTCAGTTCACTGAGGGTCCCTTCCAGCTTACCCAAGATTAGCTCCTCAAATTCTTTAAGTTCATCTTCAGAGTACCGTGTTCTTTCTTCTTGCATAACGATATTATTTGGAATGATTTTAGATGGTGTTGTTGGCTTGGAGGCAAAAATAAGAGTTATTGTTCAGACTTTCCCAAAAATCTATTTATCGAAAAAAATAAAAATCGTGCTTTTTAAAGTATTCTTAATTTATTACAAAAGACAATGAATTATTTCGAATTATGAATATTAAATCCATGAACATTTCTACAAAGTGACAAAGCGACAAAGAATCTATTTCTACGGACTAATATTATATAATTTCAAGAAAAAATAGTTTTTTGTTTTTATCGTTTCAAAAGATGTAAGTTTGCAACACAAAGCAAACAAATTTAATTAACTAGCTAATATTCAATTAATTAAATCCGGAAATAATGACGAGCTATATAGAACCAGCTCCTATAAAGGATAAGGAGAACCCATTGGAGTCAATGATGCAGCGATTCGACAAGGCCGTGCAGCTGCTTGGTATCTCCGACGAGATGTATCACATCTTGAAAGTCCCCCGCAAACAGGTCATTGTTGGTCTACCCGTAACCATGGATAGTGGTGAAATTCAGACCTTTGAAGGCTATCGCGTGATTCACTCTACAATCCTGGGGCCTAGTAAGGGCGGAATCCGGTTTGATCCGGGTGTAAACCTGGACGAAGTACGAGCGCTTGCTGCCTGGATGACCTGGAAATGCGCCGTGGTGGATATCCCCTACGGTGGTGCCAAAGGTGGTATTGCCTGTAATCCCCGGAAGATGTCGGCCGGAGAAATAGAGCGTCTGATGCGCGCCTATACCACCGCAATGCTCGACGTTTTCGGTCCGGATCAGGATATTCCGGCCCCCGATATGGGTACCGGCCAACGCGAAATGGCGTGGTTGATGGATGAGTACTCCAAATCAAAAGGTATGACAGTACAGGCCGTCGTAACGGGTAAGCCCCTCGTGTTGGGTGGGTCACTCGGCCGTACCGAAGCTACCGGTCGTGGCGTAACCATCTCGGCCCTGGCTGGTATGGAAAAACTACGGCTCAATCCTTACCGGGCAACGGCCGCCGTTCAGGGGTTTGGTAACGTAGGATCACATGCGGCATCTCTCATGCGTGAGCGCGGTGTGAGCATACAGGCTATCAGTGATATTTCCGGTGCTTACTACAACGATGGAGGCATTGATATTGAAGCGGCCATCGCCTACCGCGACCGCAACAATGGTATTCTAGAAGGCTTTGAGGGCGCCGAGATGATTACCGGTGAAGAACTCTTCTCTTTGCCCGTCGACGTACTGATACCCGCTGCTATGGAGGATGTTATTACCCTCAAAAATGCGGCCAGCATCCAGGCAAAAATGATTGTGGAAGGAGCCAACGGACCTACCTCAGCCAAGGCCGATGATATCATCAACGAGAAAGGTATTATGGTAGTACCCGACATCCTGGCTAACGCCGGTGGTGTAACGGTGTCGTACTTTGAATGGGTACAAAACCGAATTGGCTACAAATGGACGCTCGAACGTATTAACCGCCGCAGCGACCGTATCATGAAAGATGCCTTTAATAAAGTATATCAGACCTCACAACAGTATCAGGTACCACTTCGTATCGCCGCTTATATCGTAGCAATTGATAAGGTTGCCAGTACGTACAAGTTCCGGGGAGGGTTCTAAACCTCCCCCAATACACGAGATAATGGGAGTTGGAACGCGTTGTTCTGACTCCTTTTTTGTTTCGAAAAAAGGGATTCTGCATTCCGATGAATGATTTTTACCTTTGTGTGTCCTGCCGGGGTAACCCAATCCGGCAGCAAACTTCCTTCCCATGTCACTAAGTCCACGCGTCATTGCGTTCGTTCTTGCTTTCCTTATCTCGGCCATTACCACTTCCTTTCTGACCTTTGTGCAGGGAGTTACGCAGAGTATGCTCTTTGTGGTGGGGGTGTCGAGTTTCGTTGGCTCATTTTTTCTTGTCCTGTATACGATCGAAATCATTGTATTCCGGGAGGTCAATAAAATGTACCGCACGATCCATAAGCTTAAACTCAAAGATTTCAACATTTCCCGGAAACTACTCATCCGGGAGAGCAACCCACTCAAACTCCTCAATGACGAAATCTTTGTCTACGTAGCCAAAAAACAGAAAGAAATTGAGGAGTTAAAAAAGCTGGAACAGTTTCGTAGAGAGTTCCTAGCCGATGTTTCGCACGAACTCAAAACTCCCATTTTTGCCGCCCAAGGGTTTATTCATACCCTAATCGACGGAGCCGTGGACGATGAGAAAGTACGCGATCGGTTTTTGAAAAAAGCAGCTAAAAGCCTGGACGGGCTCGATGCGCTCGTCAAAGATCTGGTGACCCTCTCCCAAATGGAAACGAGGGCAATTAAGATGAATATGGAGAAGGTTAATCTGTGGGTTGTCACCGAGGACATCCTGGATCGGCTGGAAAAAATAGCCTTCGACCGAAAAGTTAGCTTGAAAATGAAGCCGGATAAACTTGCCGAGGTTTGGGTCAACGCCGACGCTCAGCGTATCGAACAGGTGATGATTAACCTCATTGAAAATGCAATCAAGTACAACAACGAAGGCGGAAAAGTGATTATCCACTTCGACGAAGATAAAAAGCACTACGGCATTTCTGTTCGCGACAACGGCCCCGGCATACCGCCGGAGCACCTGTCACGTATTTTTGAGCGCTTCTACCGGGTAGAAAAAAGCCGATCGAAAGAACGGGGCGGTACGGGCCTCGGACTAGCCATTGTGAAGCATATCCTGAATGGACACGGTTCTAAGATCGCCGTAATGTCAAAACTCAATAAAGGCACTACATTTACTTTTAAGCTAGAAAAAACAGAATGAATCTGACCTATTTAATCGCTGGTATGACTCTCTTTTGCCTCACCTGTGTATCTGACCAAGAGCCATGCATTACGCCTGATAAAGACCCTGTCATGAATACCGACCCCGATAAAGGCGCTTCTTTTTTATCCTTGGGCGACTCCTATACCATCGGTGAAAGTGTGCCGGAAGCTGACCGTTGGTCGGTTCAACTCGCTGACTTACTTCGGAAAGAAGGCGTCAATGTTGCTTCCCCTGATATTATCGCCCGTACGGGCTGGACTACCGCCGAGCTTAGTAGTGGTATTCAGGCTGCTAATAAGCGCAAAGATTACAAACTGGTTTCGCTCCTCATTGGGGTAAACAACCAATACCAGGGGCAGAGTATGGAGCAATACCGTGCAGAATTTAAGAGCCTGCTCGAAACCAGCGTTGAGTTTGCCGGTAGCCGTAAACAACGGGTCTTTGTACTATCGATTCCTGATTGGGGAGTTTCTCCCTTTGGCGAGAGGGGTGATCGCGCCAAGGTAGCACGTGAAATTGATGCTTTTAACTCGGTAGCCCAAGAGGAGTGTAAAAAAGCGGGTATTCTTTACATTGACATTACCCCCATTTCACGTACAGGACTCGGCGCTCCATCGATGTTTGCTACCGACGGGCTGCATTTCTCCGGTAAGATGTATAAGCTATGGGCGGATACATCACTGCCTGAAATCAAAATAATTTTAAGTAAATAATCAGCCCAACGACGTTTTTATCATTATTCACCCTTTCCTTTTTTTAACAGATGTTTGTACATACCGTATTTTTTTGGCTTAAAGAAAAAGACAACGCCGAGGCCCGGGCAGCTTTACATGCCGGTCTTCAGGAGTTAGCAAAAATCAGCGATGTCCATACCGGCTACATCGGTGCTCCGGCGGATACCCGTCGCCCGGTCATTGATCATACCTATGATTTTTCAATCACGTTTGTCTTTATCGACAAAGTAGCCCACGATATGTATCAGGTACACCCCGATCACATGACGTTTATCGATACTTGTGCTTCTCTTTGGGATCGTGTGCAGGTGTATGATGCTGTATCCTGATCCAGCTTTTAGTTACTTTTAAAACCAAGGGCCCGGATACTGCATCCGGGCCACTAATGTCAACTCATACAAGTTCGGGGAATCTTTGAGTAGCTATTCGAAGATCGATTTTCCCGAACAGCTCTCTGCGTCAAAGCCAATCGGCCGGCCGCCGCCGCTGCTTCATCGGGTCTTGTCAGTGATCAAACAGAAATTTGAGAATACCGTGAATTGTACTTTGATAACAGATATCTACTCACTCAATAAGTTCTAAGTAGCTGATAGCTATCAGCTACTTACTCTTTCGGTATTGATCAATATATAACCCCATTTTATCGAAAGGCAGCGCTTTAAAACCAAGGATCTTCTTAAACACTTCGGAATTAGGTTGAAGATTAAGGTTTCCATTTTGGAAATCAACAAACCCAGGATTTTCGTCTGTTCTATAATTGTTTACATATTCGCACTGAGCATGCTCACCCCCATCTAGATGCAACGGATTTTCTGGTCCGCCAACGATGAGATTTTCTGACAGTACATTTCTTCTTGCGCGCATTCCTTCCCACTCTTTTCCATCAACAATAGGACGTAAATAATTCATCAACTCAGGATACCTTTCCGAATAAGGACTTTGATATATGTTCACGTTTTCCAACAAACGCCTTTTTAAAAGACCTTTTTCACCAAACATGGATGGGCCACTCCCACTAGCCCAAGTATAATAATGGGCGGATATTAGAGCCGTATGAGAAATAGGTTCGATTATAATATTGTTCTTCATTTTTAAATCCCAACCACTATTTGTGAATAGTACGCCGTGCTTTGTATTCATTTTATAAAACACATTGCCAAAGACTAATACATCGGTACTAGAATCATCGCAATAAATCCCCATATTCATACGGTCAGGATTCCCGCAATGATGGAAGTAATTATACCGGATAATATTTCCCCGATCACTCGGATCTCTCCCGATATACCAGGGAGAAGTGTCATCAGAGTTTAATGTGACATGGTGAATGTTGTTATACTCGAAAAGATGGTCATTTCCATGAACATATATCCCTTGCCATTCGGAGTTAAAAATTTCGCAATGAGAGATTCTGTTTCCACAACCATCAATATTAATACCCGACCAAAGAAATTTATTACGCCTATTGTAATCGTGCACTTTACAATTTTCAACATAATTATTGCCGGGTATCAATTTGCTTTTACTTCCACCACTTAAATAAATTCCCCCACTTCCGGTATTGTATACGTCACAACTTACTATACCATGATTAGATCCGGCCTTCCGATCCCAATTTGTGTACTTATAAATATGACCTTGCAGATTTCCTACGCGTCGTGATACGGGTACACCCTCATAATCATCATGAGTCACGTGGAGAAAGGTTTGCTTCGCTCCTTGTCCCATAAAAATACCACTCGTACCAACATTCCTAACCGTGCAGCCAGCAATCAAATTGTTTGTCCCCCGCTCCATGTATACGCCAATTCCTCGGCCTACTTCAATGGTAAGATCCCGAATGGTAACATAGCTTGCACCCTCCAAGGAAATAATGGGGTCTTCTAAAACGGAAACTAGTATGGAACTACCCTCAATATCACTGGGAGGCCAGAAATAGAGTATACCTGATTTTTTATCCACGTACCATTCTCCGGGGCTATCTAGCTCATCGAGAATATTATAGGCAACATAATGCCGAAAATCACGCTCACTCCCTACTCCATACAGTGATGGCTTGGCGAGTTTCACTTGTTTTTTTTTGGCATCAATTGATTCAACTAAAATATTATCGTCGGCAAATCCGTACATAAAAGTACCTTGCAACCATATGTCCTTTTGTCCGGCCCATCTAGCGTGTCTCGGGTCGGTATATTCGAATATTCCTCCTCTATCGCTGTAATCACTAGTGCGAGGTATTGATCCGGGATCTAGTACTTTACCAATTTTTATGTACCCTTCGTTTGGATATCGCGCCAGGGTCATTGCCTCATGATTGAAGAAAACCTCAATCGGTGCAGGAGTAACTGACATGGCGTGGCCATACTGTTGTATCTGACCAAACTCATGAATACCCAGTTCATTCAGATTCACCTGCATCACATTTTGGGCGGCGCTGTTAGAAAGCCTAGTGAGAATTGCCTTATTATCGACTTTTTTAAACTTTACCCAGGGAATACTTTTACCCCCGGTTATCCGTACATCTTGATCTGGTAATGTTCGCCAAACAATAGGAGCATCTGGTTCGCCTGAATCATTCTCGTTCAAGATAAAAGGCTCATTCTGATCGTATTGACCTTGGCCAATCCACACGGTAATTCCACCCTTGGGCAAGTCTTTAATTGCCTTGTACTGCCGGATTAAATCGCGGGCTGCTTCAAGCGTTGCAACGGGGCTCTCTTTTGTGCCGGAATTCGTGTCGTTTCCTTTGGCCGTTACATAAATATCCTGTGCATAACCACTCGCCACAAGACATGTGGTACAGAACAGCGTTGCAATAATGTTGAACTTCATTTTTTAGTCGTCAATTATGTTGGTCTCTTCGGATGAGCAATTTAAAAAATAACTTCTCCAAATAGTACTATTCGTTTTATTCTCCAGGGCAAACGCATGAGAATTCTGTCAATTGAAAGAATGTTTATCTTTGCAGTACATGACAAAGATAAACGAGTATTTTCTAAATATATCAGACTGGCAAGAGCAGCATAAAGTACAACACAAATTAT
>JBDNFP010000357.1:0-18394 GCA_041689775.1 Spirosomataceae bacterium | reverse complement strand
ATTAGTCCGGCAAATTTTGAAAATAATGATGCGGTGCTACTGGCCCTGAATTACGCTGAAATACCTTTTGAAGTAATCTACGATCAGGAAATCTTGGATGGCGATTTAATCAATTACGATTGGCTACACCTCCACCACGAGGATTTTACCGGGCAGTTTGGACGAAATCTTAGGCGGATGTCGCAGGAAGATATTACGGCTCAGGAAAACATCGCCCGTAAGTTCGGGTACAGTAAAGTCTCCCACATGAAGTTGGCGGTAGCGAAGCGAATCAAAGAATTTTGCGCGGGTGGTGGCTACCTGTTTGCGATGTGCTCCGGTGCGGAGACCTTTGATATTGCTCTCGCCGCGGAGGGCGTCGATATCGTGGAGGCCCAGTTTGACGGCGATGGAATTGATCCCAAAGCACAATCTAAGCTTGATTTCAGCAAAACGTTTGCCTTTAAAGACTTCCAAATTCAGCTTGACGACGGATACGGGGGTATGTGGTTTTCGGATATTAATTCTTCGTTGGGTAGCTACGGGTACGGACAATCGGATGATGTATTCTCGCTATTTGAATTTTCGGCCAAGTGGGATATTATCCCGGCTATGCTGGTTCAAAACCATGAGTATCAAATCCGGGAGTTCAGCGGGCAAACCTCTGCCTTCAATAAAAAGACCGTCAAGCCCAATGTGCTGGTGATGGGGCAAAGTAAGTCATCCGATCGATACCTCTACGGGGAAATTGGGATAGGCCAATGGACATTTTATGGCGGCCACGATCCCGAAGGTCGACGCGGTGGGCACCGTATGACCACCGACCTGAATCTCTACCCCCATTCACCCGGTTACCGGCTTATTCTGAATAATATCCTATTCCCTTCCGCCCGCAAAAAAAAGAGAAAAACCTGATGATTGGTCAATTAATGCTAGGCTTATCGATTGTGATGGAGTCTTTTTGGGCTTTGGCCTGCTTTCGGAAATAGCGACGAAACAGAAAATTTGATTGTAAAGCTTCCATGTTCTCATCCAGTTTATCGGTACTGGTTTCCAGATTCTGAATGGTACTTTTCAGGTTTGCGGCCGTGGCTTCATCGTGTAGTAGCACTCCCACCGGGCTTTTACGATTGTTCGTAATATTACTGGTAACCTCCTCCGTAGTTTTCTTCAAGCCGCTTACCATTGCCCGGGCGGTCAGTGCGGTTTCGTTTAGCTCAGTAATCGTAAGCCTTATCTTTCGCATGATCAGCGTGTCCGTAACAATATCATTGGCAAGTCCCCCTTTTTGATTTAATTTGGCGGCGTAGGTAGTCAAAGAAGTCGTCATGGTTTCGGCCTGTTTCACGGCTCGTTGTAAACCTACCATGGTCGTTTCAAGGTTTTTATACAGCTCATCATCCGATAAAAGTTTCCCTACCGAACCCTCTCCGTTTCGGAGTTTCTTACTGATTTCCTTAAAATCTTCCGTAATAGCAAGAATATTTTTATTATTGGCCTGCAAGGTGTTCATGATATCCTGCTGACTGTCTTCTTTCTGAACCTGCAAAATATCACCATCTTCAATCGGATCAGACTTTGTGGTTCCACCGGAAATTACAACAATCTTGTTACCGATTAATCCGTCGGAACTGATCTTTGCCACGGCGTCCTTACGAATATACTGACGCGATTTTTCTTCGATATTCATCAGCACTTCTACCTGGGAATTTCCGCGAAAACTAATCTTGTGTACGGTCCCGACTTTTACGCCCGAAAACCAGATGTTATTACCGCTTTGTAATCCGTTAACGTCATCGAAAACGGACGTCGCCGATATTTTCGAAACGAATGATTTTCGCATTCCACCAATGGTTAGGATGCCGAAAACAAAGATAACTAAACCGATCAGGACGAATAGTCCGACCTTGATTGTACGGTTTTGTGGGTTGGCTGATGTACTCATACTATTTCTAATAACACGTGACAAAAATCAAGTGTCGTTATTGTTGAATAATTTTATTTTATAAAGTTATAGTCGTAGAAACTCTTAATTCTCTCGTCCTGATTGGAAAAAACATGTTCAAACGAGCCTTCACTGACAAAGGTACCATCCAGCAGAATAGCAAGGCGGTCACCCGTCATTTTTGCGCAGGTCAGGTCGTGAGTAATCAAAATCGATGTAGTATGGTAACGCTCTTTTACCTCATTGATCAACTCATTGATCTCAATACAGGTTGTAGGGTCCAGCCCGGCGGTGGGTTCATCGTAGAGCATTATTTCCGGATTCATAATCAGCGTACGCGCAATACCGATCCGTTTCCGTTGTCCACCCGATAACTCTGCGGGCATTTGATTTATCGTTTGGAGTAATCCGACAGAATCCAAAACCTCCTCCACTGCTTTGTTGATTTCTCCGCGACTGAGATTTTTAACGTTTCTGACCAGCGGAAATTCCAGATTTCCACCAACCGTCATGCTATCGTACAACGCACTATTCTGGAAAGAGAACCCAATTTTTAGCCGGAGATTCCGAAGTTCTTTCTCATTAAGATCACCTACTTCCTGCCCCAGAACCTTCACGCTACCGCGGTCTGCATTGAGTAATCTTGATATGATTTTGATCAAAACGGACTTCCCTGTACCAGATCGACCGAGAACCACGACCGTCTCTCCTTTGTAAACATCGAGATCAACGCCCTTTAAAACATGCAAATCGCCAAAAGACTTGTAGAGTCCTTCGATGGAAATAACCTTTTCGTTGGGAGATGAGGTAGCTTTACCTTCTGCTGTATCCATTATTTATTATCTAAACCAGTTGGTTACCTGAACAATCGCTACTTCTTCCAGGAATATCAAAAACATCGACAAAACTACCGAAGTATTGGCCGCTCGACCTACCCCCTGTGTACCTTTTTGAGCATAGTACCCTTGGTAGCAACCTACGGTACCGATTGTAAAACCATACGCAACCGCTTTTACGAGGGCCGAACCAATATCAAGAAACGTAATTTGTTCAAACGCTTCCTGGATAAAAGCTTGAATGTTGGTTTTTTCGTTCAGGGTAACATCCAAAAAAGACCCCATTAGACCCACAATAGCACAATAAAACGAAAGGATAGGGATACAAATCGTAGAAGCTACAACCCTCGTAACTACTAAAAACTTAAATGGGTTGACCGCCGAAACCTCCATGGCATCAATCTGTTCGGTAACCCGCATGGATCCTAACTCTGCGCCAATGCTCGAACCTACCCTACCGGCACTGATCAAGGAAGTGATCAAAGGAGCAAGGGCCCTCACGATTGCAATAGAAACAAGTGACGGTAGCCAGGAGGTAGCGCCAAATTCTAGTAAGGATGGCCGGGATTGTTTCGTAAATACCATTCCGGTTATGAAGCCGGTTAAGGATATCAGCGGTAATGATTTATACCCAATCTGATAACATTGCTTGACGATCTCCTGAAACTCAAACGGACCTCGGACTAATTCCCAGAAAAACTTTCCCAGAAACTGGTAAGCTTGGTAGAAATAGAGAAGAAACTGATCTATTTTGGGAGATATAAACGCTTGCTTTCGCGATGAACTCATAGGGGTAATCTTAATGCTTACGGGCAGTTATTTTCAAAATTATTCGGGTATAAGTGGCGTGGCCATCTGGCTAGAAAGCGACGGACGGCCATGAAAAAATTGTAATTGACTCCTTTCCTCGACCTGACGCGCTAATTATTTTTTGCAAAGCTAATTTTTTTGATGGCAATTCTCTTTTTTTGGATCGTAATGGGTAAAGCCCTACCCATGTTAGTACCCAACTTTAAGCCTATACTCTTCGAAATTCCCCAATCTGTCATCAGGCATAATTTATGCAAAAGCCTAATAAAGTGGCTCAGGCTATCGTTTCCTTAGCATTGTCGAAATTACTGGACTACCTTAATTATTTGACGTCAATACAACAATGTAAGTAATCTCTCAATATCAGGACCACGGATTAGGAATTACCAACCGTTGTTGTTACAAAAAATGAGTATGTTTGCTTTAATTAAATAAAGCTGTTTACTGGCCGGGGATAACGAAGGTCAGTATTTATCTATTTCAACATACTGTACTTTGCTATTTAAAGACCTCGCCCTCCACGATGACATATTAAATGCCGTGGACGCCATGAATTTCCAACAGCCTACTCCCATTCAGGAATTAGCTATACCCCTTATTTTAGAAGGAAAAGACCTTATTGCCTGCGCCCAAACCGGGACCGGCAAAACGGCCGCTTATCTAATACCTACGCTGGATTATATTACCCAAAATCCTCAGGATAAGGTCAGCACCCTCATTATTGTCCCTACCCGTGAACTTGCCACTCAGATTGACGCACAGGTACAAGGGCTAGGGTATTTCTGCAACGCCACAAGCATCGCCATTTACGGAGGTACCAAAGGTCCCGAGTGGGATCAGCAGCGCAAAGCACTGACCGAGGGAGCGGACATTATAATTGCTACCCCCGGACGCCTAATGGCTCACATGCAGCTAGGCTACGTCAATTTTGATCATCTTCAACACCTGATTCTCGATGAGGCTGACCGGATGTTGGACATGGGTTTTTTGAGTGATATACTATCGATTCTAAAATCAGTGCCCAACAAGCGTCAAACGTTGATGTTTTCGGCCACCATGCCATCCAAAATTTCTGATCTGGCGAAGCGTATTCTTAACGAGCCGGAAGAAATCCGACTATCGGTTTCCAAGCCCGCCGAAGGGATTGACCAGCAGTTTTACATGGCCACCGAGCATCAGAAGTTACCTCTCTTGATTCATTTGCTCAAAGAAGCTAATAATCCAAGTCTCGTTCTGTTTACGTCACGACGGTCTTCGGTAGACACTATCGTCAGAGCCCTACGGAGAAAAGGATTTAAAGCGGAAGGAATTTCGTCTGACTCGGAGCAATCCGAAAGAGAGGTTGTATTACGGGACTTCAAAAATCGTCAATTTCCAATTCTGGTAGCTACTGACGTACTATCGCGAGGTATTGACATCGATAACCTAAGCCACGTGGTCAATTACGATGTACCACGTGACCCAGAAGACTACGTTCATCGTATAGGCCGTACTGCCCGCGCCGAATCAAAAGGAACCGCCATTACTTTCATTACCGAGACCGACCAACGGGGTATCTCCGGTATTGAGCGACTATTGGAGCGTACTCTCGATAAGCAAACCATAACGGAGGAATTAGGACTAGGACCTGCCCCGGTATTTAGTGCCCGTGGTTCTTCAAGTAATCGTACAAACCAGCGCAAACCAGGCAATCGCTCCAAGTCTGGAACTTCTCATAAAACGGTAGAAGCAAGCGATAGTGCTTCAAAACCAGCGGGCGAAAACAAACGTCGCCGCAAACCCAATAACAACAAACCAAACAACCCTTCTGTAAAGCAAAACTCTACTACTGAGTAGAGTTACCAGAAACCCATGAATTGGTTTTTTAGTTCTAAAATACTATTTACTTTCATTTTGGAAAGATGGTAATAACCAATCTATATCCTAACGGCTGCGTTTTACCAAATTTATTAACTCAACGTAACACCGCGTGAAACGATTTATTTCATGGTGGCGAAAGCATAGGCTTATTATTTCCGACCCTCCCATATTTACTCTGGAAGGGCTTTATCCGTTATTGTTGCTTGGATTATTGAGTTTATTGGCTTTGACCTTCCATCTTATTCGTATTCAGTTTAGTAAGGCCGTTGATTTTTCGATGGATTGGAATCTTTTTTTAAGCTGGATACCGCTGTTGATAGCATTCGTTACCAAGACTATTTCCAAGCGTTTTGGTAAACTACCCATCTTGATCGGAATCCTGAGTTTTATTTGGATTCTCTTTTTTCCTAATGCCCCGTACATGATCACTGATCTGGTTCATTTAACCGTCGACTACGAGAGTAACATTACCTGGCACGATATCATCATGCTTTTCTACTACGCTCAGATCAGTCTTTTTAACGGGTTAGTTTCCCTCTATTGGTTTCATCAGACATGGATCCGGACCTATTCGACCCGGATAGGATGGTTTTTTCTTTTTCTTAGTTTCCCTTTGGGGGGATTTGGCGTATACCTAGGCCGTATCAGGCGATTGAACAGCTGGGATATTCTCGACAACCCGCGAAATATAGCCTCCAATATCTTGGAAAGTACATTGAACAGAACTTCCTTACTCCTGAGTGTAGAGTTCGGATTACTATTAGGAACCCTCTATCTGGTACTTTGGGGTCTGCTACGTTTCAGGGTACGCAGTCGGTAAGGTAAGTCTACCAACGGACCAACTTAAATTCCCAATCCGGAATAACCTTCCTCATTTCTACCAAATCGTCTCTTTTCGTCAGTCCGCATTTCAGATAATTTTGGTGCAATCGTTCCAGCTCTTTACGATCAAGCTCTACACCCAAGCCGGGACCTTCGGGTACTTCCACGCTTCCGTCTTCAAACTTTAATCTACCACCCACCACTACCTCGTCCGACTGCCAGGGATAATGCGTATCCAGCGCATACGGTACTTCTGGTAAGGCGGCCCCCAGATGCACCATGGCAGCCAAAGATATTCCCAAATGGCTGTTAGAGTGCATAGATAGTCCCCGACCAAAGGTGTCGCAAATACCCACCAGCGTCATGGAAGCACGTAATCCGCCCCAAAAATGGTGATCACTCAGAATGATGTCTTCCGAACCCAATGCAATACTAGCCGGAATATCCCCAAACGAGGTAGTACACATGTTGGTAGCGAGCGGTGTTTTAAGCGCCTTCCGAACCAAAGCCATGTTTTCCTGTCCTCTTACCGGATCTTCCAGATATTCCAGAATCGGCTCCATTTCCTTTCCGAATTTGATCGCCGTTTCAACGGTCCAGAGTGCATTAGGATCAATACGAAGCGGAACGTCAGGGCCAAAAACTTCCCGCAACGCAATAACTGCATCAACTTCCTGTCGAGGCTCAAAGACCCCACCTTTTAGTTTGATAGATTGGAACCCAAACTCCTGACACATCGCCCGAGCCTGCGCTACTATCTCCGCAGGGTTCAACGCACTCGCTTGCCGGGCTGCCGCCCAACCCTGTGCCTTTGGGTCAACAGTAAATGCCAACTCCCCTCCTGCCCCTTCATATTTATAAAAAAGATAAGCCGAGAAAGGTACCCGGTCCCGCATCTTCCCGCCCAATAAATCTACGATGGGTCGGTTGGTAACCTTCCCAATGATATCCATGCAGGCTACTTCTACCGCGCTGAAAATATGGACCATCTTTCGCTGATCCCAGGGTGCAACACCCCGCTGCGTGGCTGTATCTACCCCAAAATGATTGATAAGTACCCGCCTTATATCGTTCAACTGAAATACATCCTTACCAATGAGCAAGCTACGGGCTTCGGCCAGCGCTAGATCAATATCCCGGGTTCCGGGTATTTCGCTAATTCCCGAAATACCATCGTCGGTCACCAACTCCACGATGGTCCGTAGAGCGTAGGGAGCATGCAAACCCGCCGCATTGAGCAGAGGCGGATCCACCACGGCGATTGGGGTAATGTGGATTTCTTTAATTCTTGGTCCGGTGGTCAGGCTCATCGTGATGTTGGTTTTAAAAAAAGGTAGGTAGGGATATTAGGGAGCGTTCACTTGCTAAACAAGCGGAAAAAGCATAGCCCCAATCATAATGACGACTAGTCCGGTAATTCCCATTACAGCCAGTAAGGGAGTTATTGTTTTCAAGGCTTGTTGTTCGGTCATATTACTAAGCTTGCAGATAATCCAAAAGCCCGAGTCGTTCATCCAGGGTACTAGCTTGGAGCCACAGCCAATGGCCAAACCAAGGTAAACGGGATGAAAGCCTAAGCCAGATTGAAGCGCCATTCCCGAGAGAATACCGGAGGCAGTAATTAAGGCTACCGTAGCCGATCCCTGCGCCGTGCGGACGACCGCCGCGATGATAAAAGCCAGTGGGATAAGCGCCATTTGGTAATCTTTGGTCAACTCGGCGATCCGGCTACTGATACCGGTTTGTTGAAGCATACCGCCAAAAGCCCCCCGGCAGCCGTTATCAGGATAATTCCTCCGCCGCTCATGAGGGCGGCCTGCACCAATTTTGATAGTCCTTCTTTATCTTGCTTGCGTCGGCTCACCATCAGTAGCAGTGCCGCAATTCCTCCCAGTACTATAGCTGAGTTTTTATTTCCCAAGAAATGAATAAGACCCAAGGTTCCTTTGAAAAAGTTTGAAGCACCAGCTATACTTTCCGGACTAACTGCTACATTAGCAACGGTATCCAGGCATATTAACCCAAGGGGTATTAGGACTGGCAACAATGAAATACTGAGACCAGGGAGCTTACTATCCTCCTGCTCGGAAGCAACTTTGAGGTCGTCCAAGCGAGCATCCAGCGAATCTTGCAATTCCAACGGCCATTTATGGTTGGCCCATACCGAAAAATAATACCCGGCGGTAATGGTAAAGAGCCCAACGATGGTACCCATGATCATCATCAAACCGATGGGTATTTGCATTTCACTAAGATGGGTATTTGCATTTCACTAATCAGAAAAAGAGGCCCCGGTGAGGGTGGCACCAACGAGTTGGCCATGGCGGCGCCCGCCATAATACACATCACCAATAGAAGATAATTCTTCCCAATTCGCAGCGTCATGGCCTTCACCAAAGGCATCATCAGGAAAATGACGGTATCAAAAAAGACCGGAACGGCCAAAAAGAAACTACTAGTCAAAAAAGCAATGGGGGCTTTCTCAATTCCCGTCAGACGCAGGATAGAGCGAATAATACGTTCGGCGCCCCCACTTTCCAGCAGACACTTACCAATAATAGCGGCCATTGCAATCAGGATTCCAATTTTACTACACGTATTACCGAATTCCGTCGCAATCCGCTCTCCGATATTTTTTTGCGAGAGCGCCAGTGCGGCCGCCGAAGTACTTCCCTTGTCCAATGAATATTGTTCAACGGCCAGAGCTGGCGTCAGGATAGCCACCACAAAAGCGCCAAAAAGTAAGGCTAGAAACGGATGTAGTTTCAAACCAATTATTCCCCCTACCACCACAAGTACTCCAACGGCAAGAATAAAGAACGGGTCAGTCATAGGAGTCAAGAAAAGGTTTAATTGAGGGAGAAATAAAAAATAAATTTAGTGAGATTTGGCTCGGAGATCACCTAGCTGCTTCGCAAGTTGGCGCGCACCATCCGCCACAAAGGTTGCGTCAGCCCCGCAGGCAATGAGTTGGATGCCCATTTGCTGATACATTTGGTAATCTTCCGGATTGAAAAAGAGAATCCCGGTTGCTTTCCCCGCTTTTTTTGCGGCGTTGATGGTCTCCCGGAGGGCTTCCTTGAATCTTGGATGATCAAACTGTCCAAAAATTCCTAGCTCCATAGATAGGTCCGCCGGACCAATAAAGAGTACATCTACCCCGTCCAGTGCCGCTACTTCGTCCAGGTGATTCAGTACTTCTACCGTTTCAATTTGCAATACACCCAGTATATTCTCGTGGGCGGTTTCGTAATAGCTTTGAAAATTTTGGGCAAACTGACTAGCCCGTACCATTTTGGCTACCCCTCGATTTCCGTGGGGGGGATAATGCAGGCCTCTAACCACTTTCCTTGCCTCTTCGGGGTTGTGGACTTTGGGACACATGATCCCTTCCGCACCCATGTCGAGTACCCGATGAATACGCTGGCTTTCGGAGCTCTCCACCCGTACAATCACCCCGGCGGGAGTACTTTCTAATGCTTGCAGCTGGGCTAAAACGTCCTTTTCGGTACCGGATCCGTGTTCAAGATCGATCAGTACCCAATCAAATCCGGATAGACCGACAATCTCAGCGGTTAGGGCACTACCCAAATTTAACCAGCAGCCGTGTAAGGTATCTCCCTGTTTTATTCTCTTTTTGAGATTTTTCATACATACCAAAAGGTCTTCCTTGCTTCTCCTTACTTCAAATCATCATAAAATTATAAAGTGCATTGCTTGTTATTGAACTTCGACCTGGAAGTACTCTAAATGCTTTTATAACGACTCCAAAGCCTTTCACCCTCTTTATTAATCAGTCCATCAAATACGATTGGTAATCAAGAGCTTAATTTTTACCTTAGGCCAACGATACAATATTTACTCCAACCTTCTAAGATTTCTTATGCAACTAGTAATTAAAAATCTCAGTAAAACCTACCCTAACGGTGTACAAGCGCTCAATGACGTAACACTTACCATCAACCAGGGAATGTTCGGATTACTCGGACCGAATGGTGCCGGCAAATCTTCCTTAATGAGAACCATCGCTACGCTACAAGAACCCGACAGTGGCACGATTCAGATGGGAGACATCAATGTCCTCACCCAAAAAGATGAAGTAAGGAAAGCACTTGGGTATTTACCCCAGGAATTTGGTGTGTACCCCAAAGTTGATGCCGAAACATTATTGGATCACCTAGCGGTTCTGAAAGGGATTACCAAGCGAAGCGAACGAAAGGAGGTTGTAAAAGCACTCTTGCAAAAAACCAACCTGTACGATGCCCGTAAGAAAAACCTGGGTGGATATTCGGGAGGAATGAAGCAACGGTTTGGCATTGCGCAGGCACTATTAGCTAACCCTAAGCTCATTATTGTGGACGAACCCACCGCCGGCCTTGACCCCGCCGAACGAAATCGTTTTTTAAACCTACTCAGTGAAATCGGCGAAAACACCATCGTGATCCTGTCTACCCACATTGTGGAGGATGTAAAAGAACTTTGCTCCGACATGGCGATCATTAACAAAGGAGAGGTATTATACCAGGGTAATCCGGGAAACGCACTCCAAGATATTGAAGGAAAAATCTGGGGAAAGCAACTTTCGAAAGCCGAGTTAGAAACCCTGCGCACCACTCACACTATTATATCAGAAAAGCTCGTGGGCGGGTCTCCCGTAATCCACGTTTTGGCCGATGTAGACCCCGGTGATGGATTTGCGGCCGTGGAAGGCGACTTGCAGGATGTTTATTTCTCCTACATTTTCGGAAAACAGGCGGTAGAAGCCTGATCTGAATGTCTGGTACTCATTATTTCTACCATCCTTACTCTCAAAAATTATGCTAAAAGAAATACTCAGGTTTGAGCTAAACTACCGTAAGAAACGTCCGGCCACCTACCTCTACTTCGGAATCATTTTCCTTCTTTGTTTCTTCGCCGTTACCTCTAAATACGTCATTATCGGCGGGGTAGCCGGCGGGCAAATCAAGGAAAATTCGCCCTACAACCTAGCATTCATGACGGTCATCATGACCTTTGCGCTGACCTTCATCACCTCAGCTATTATGGGGGTACCGGTCCTGCGTGACTTCGACCATAAGACAGACTCTTTAATGTTTACCACTCCTGTCTCAAAATTCGCCTATCTATTCGGTCGGTTTTTCGGGTCATTCCTCATCACCGTGCTGGTATTCAGCGCAGTGTGGGTAGCCTTCATGCTTGGTTTTGGGGTTGGCAAATACCTTCCATGGGAGGCTTCCTGGGCATCCAAAGAAATGCTGCCGTTTAACTTTTGGACCTACCTGCAACCCTTCCTCACCTTGGGTCTTACCAACCTGTTCATTCAGGCGGCGTTATACTTTGCCGCCGGTACTTTGAGCCGTCAGACCATCGTAATCTATGTGCAGGGTATCGTTTTACTGGTACTATATCAGGTAGCGGATACTGTATTGGAAGATATTGATAACAAAACGTTGGCTGCCATGCTCGATCCTTTTGGCTTACGGGCGTTCCAGATCTATACCGAATACTGGTCACCGGCGCAAAAGAATACCCAAATGATTCCATTAGATGGCGTACTACTGTGGAATCGACTACTTTGGTTAGGGATTTCCGGGCTCATTCTGGCAGGTACTTACTTTGGGTTTAGTTTTAGCGTGATACGTAAAACCTGGCGTAAGACGAAAGCAGTCGTTACCGAAAAATCAGCCTTCAACCCGGCGAGTATCCTTATACCCATCGCAAATCAGGTGCTTAACGCCCGCAGTTACGCCCAAATGCTTTGGAAACAGGCCACTTTTTACGCCAGAATTATTGTTAAAGATGTACCCTTCATTGGAATCGTGGCCGTCGGATTAATCAACCTAATCGTTAGTTCCTTCTACTTTGACGATATGTACGGTACCAGCTCGTACCCCATTACCGCCAATGTACTCGGCCTACTCAATGAGTTTGACCTATTTTTCCTGATCATCACTATCTTCTATTCCGGTGAACTCATCTGGCGAGAAAGATCGGTAAACATGAACCTGATCATGGATGCCCTTCCTGTACCTGACTGGGTAAACCTTACCGCCAAGTTCATTAGTCTAATACTAGTGTATATGGTCTTACTCCTCATTCTGATGGTGGTAGGGGTAGGCGTTCAGACGGCGTTGGGATACTACAACTATGAGCTTCCGTTGTATTTCAAAACGCTGTTTACATCTACGCTATTCTTCCTGATTGCCTATACCCTGCTATCGTTTTTTGTGCAAGTAATGTCCAACAACAAGTTCGTGGGCTACGCCCTGATGTTCGTGTTTTTTATCATTACATTTACCATCGGAGCCATGGGAGTCAACCATCCCTTGGTTATGTTTAACAGCGGAGGACTCGGTAGCTATTCCGACATGAACCAGTACGGGGTATCCTTTTCCCGCTTCTCCTGGTTAAAACTCTACTGGTTTGGCTTTGTGGCCCTGATGTTTGTGGTAGCGATTGTGTTTGCGGTACGCGGAACGGATACGGTCATGAAAACCCGCATCAACCTAACGAAATACCGGCTTACTCGTCCCATTCTGTTGGGTATATTTGCTTCTCTGATTTTGTTCGTTGGAACCGGATTCTTTGTGTATTACAACACCAATCAGCTCAATACCTACAAAACCCAGGAACAGCAGGAAAAGGAATCAGTGGAATACGAAAAGGCACTCAAACAATATGAGAACTTCCCCCAGCCAAAAATCGTAGAGGCGAACCTAAAAGTGGAACTTTACCCCTCCCGAAGAGACTTCGTAGCCGAAGGTTTTTATTGGTTAAAGAATAAAACCGGCAAACCGATGGCGGAAGTTCACATTCAGGAAAATTTCCAGCAAAATGTAAAAACGGACTACCTGCGGTTTGGAAACGGAGACGCCAAGGTCAAGAAGGCCTGGAAAGACTTTGGGTATACTATCTACACCTTGGCCAAGCCGCTCGCCGCTGGCGATTCCGTTAAAATGGATTTCAAGGTTAATTTTACCACCACGGGCTTCACTTCCGGACAGGGCAACACCGATGTTGTGGATAACGGCACCTTCTTTAATAACTCGTATTTTCCGTCGCTAGGCTACGCCGGAGAGGCTGAGCTATCGAGCGATGACCTACGCCGTAAGTACAAGCTACCCGAAAAAGAGCGGATGATGGAGCAGGATAACCCCATCGGGCTGAGTCAAAGTCTTTTTGGCGACGACGCCGACTACATTCGCTTTGAAATGGTAATCGGCACCGAAGCCGATCAGATTGCCATCGCACCCGGCTATTTGCAAAAAGAATGGAAAGACAACGGTCGTCAGTACTTCCACTATGCCATGGATGTACCCATGGTAAATTTCTACTCCATTGTGTCAGCTCGCTACGAAGTACTGCGCGATACGTGGAAAAATTCGTCAGGCAATACCGTCAATCTGGAAATATACTACCACAAAGGCCACGAGTATAATCTGGATAAGATGATGACTTCCATGAAAAAGTCGCTGGATTATTTTTCTAAAAATTTTAGTCCTTTCCAGTTTAGACAAATGCGGATCATGGAGTTTCCTAAATACTCAGAATTCGCCCAGTCGTTTGCCAATACCGTCCCATTCTCGGAGGGAATCGGATTTATCCAAAAAGTAAGCGACCCGGAGGAAGATCTTGACATGCCGTTTTACGTAACCGCCCACGAACTCGGCCACCAATGGTGGGGACATCAGGTACCGGAGGCATCGGTGAAGGGAAGCGCCATGATTTCGGAAACGCAGGCTCAGTACTCCGCGTTGATGGTCATGAAGCACGAGGTTTCACCTGAGCTCATGCAGAAGTTTCTAAAATACGAGATGAACAGCTACCTACGGGGACGGTCTATGGAACGGAAGAAAGAGCAACCCATGGCCCTCACCGAAGGACAAGCTTACATTCACTACCGCAAGGGTTCGGTCATCATGTTTGCGTTGCAGGATTACATCGGTGAAGAAAACGTCAATCAGGCCCTGCGTAACTTCCTGGCCGACTGGCAGTATCCGGGTCCAGATTCTAAACAGAAACGCTATCCTACCAGCCGTGACCTAATCAGCTACTTCCGGGCCGAAACGCCAGATTCGTTGAAGTACCTGATTAATGATTGGTTCGAAACGATTACCCTGTATGAAAATAAGGCAACGGATGCCACCTACGTCAAGAAGAATGAAGAACAGTATGAGGTTACTCTAAAATTCACCTCGGAGCTATTCCGGGCCGATAGCGCCGGAAACGAGAAGCCGTTACCCCTGAATAAACAATGGATCGACGTTGGAGTCTATACCAAAAACAAGGCCGGGGAAGACAAACTATTATACCTTCAAAAGCATCCAATAACCCAGAAAGACAATACCGTGACGGTGATTGTATCGGAGAAACCTACCAAGGCCGGAATTGATCCAATCAATAAACTGGTGGACCGGCACCCGGAGGATAATACCAAAACGGTGAGTGAAGGAGGCGTTTAATCTCGCTAGTTTATTATCCCTTACATTAACTATTAATGGACCTGTACCCTCATGGTACGGGTCCTTTTTCCATTGAAATATCCACGATTATGAAGAAAACCACGGTAATAGAATTGTAAAGTACTTGTTAAGTTGTTTTTTTGTGGCAGAGTAATCAAATCACCTTCGGAAAATATGCGTTTACGTAAAGTCCACTTCCTACGACTAGCTGTCTCTTTACTATTTATATTAACCATCAGTTTGGCGAGGGCCCAGGTAGTTTGGCAGTTTAAAATTATTGTAGGGGTTGAAAAGCGTACTGCTGAATTCTACCAAACGGCATCGGCCAAACTGTTGAAAACTATTGTCCAGGAACAGTTTGTGAAGGTGAACGCCAACTTTAACCGCGACAAAAAATTCAACGGCACTTACAATTTTAAGGTGGATAGTGTCTACGTAATTCAGGATTCGGTACGAGCCGACTTTACCAAACTCCATCCCGGTTTTGATTATAAAATTATCGTAGACGGTTTTGATAGTAGCCCAAACGGGGGAGGCTGGTATGAAATCAATAGCCTTATCTATCAAAAATGGAAGAATACTGAATTTGGTGGGCCATTTGAGCAATATGCCACCGATGGTCTTACCCGCGACCTTGCTCGTGCCCGTGGAGCCGTTGATCTTTACGCTTTGCAGGTCGAGGCTACTAAAAACCCGATCAATGGCAAGGCGTTCAACACTGTAAGCTCAATCATGAACTTCCCCTACAACGATGTTGTCTGGGATCAGTATACTGTAAATCTGCTAAATAAAACGGCGGGTAACGCATTAGTGGGCAAAACCTATGTCACTGCTTCATTCCCTACCACCCTGCATATCTTAACCAAAGACTCGCTGGGAAATAACGCCAAAGATGTAAAAGTGGAGGTGTTTCCCGTCGAATGGTATAGCAATACCGTAACCGCAACGGCATTGGTCAATACTACTACCAATGCCACAGGTATATACACGTTTGCTATTAATCCGTTTGCTCCCAACAGTGCTTCGTTCCCTTATTCCATCCGGTACGCCAACTTTCTGGTAAAAGCCTCCAAAGGCACCACCAGCTTATACCAATGGATGCCACTGTACGACGCACAGAATAAATTCTTCAAAGACGGCGGCACTACGCCCTATTCCCTTGACTTTATTTTCCCGGCCGAACCAGCAAGTATCAAGTTGAATGCACTCAGCGATTCTGTATTTTGTCCGAGTGAGAGGTTTGTGGCAGAATTTGCTCCTTCGGGCTCCTATGCTCAAGGAAATTACTTCAAATTACAACTCTCTAATGCCAATGGCTCATTTGGCACACCCATCACCTTGGGCGATAGCCTCAATAAAGCACCTTTTCAGATTGCAGCCACAATACCCGGTACGCTTGTAGAAGGAAGCGGTTACCGCATTCGGATCGTAAGCACGAATCCCCGGGCGAGCAGCAATGAGCTTAAAGTTACGCTTGCTCCTTTCCCGGCTGCGCCCGTGGTTACGCCCCTCGAAATCTGTCAAAATACAACACCACCGGTTTTACTCGCTACGATTCAAAATCTTATGTGGTACAAATCTGATACCGCAAAGGTTGGTTCATCCACCCGTCCTGTTGTATCTACCACCTTGGCCCGCGATACGATATTCTACGTTAGCCAGTCAGTTCTGGGCTGCGAAAGTCCACGTTCTATGCTCCGCGTAACAGTACTGCCCCTGGCTACTCTATCACTTAGTGGCACAAGTAGTATCTATACCGGAGAAGAAACGACTATAAAGCTAAGCTTTACGGGAGGCGGTCGTTACAATTATGAATTAACCAACAATATAAAAGGGATAGCAACTAAAGATACTACCTTGAAGGTGAAACCTATTCAAACAACCACGTACAGGGTAGTGAGCATTAGCAATGCTTGTGGTATTGGTAAGGCGGGCAAGAGTGATTCGGTGAGGGTTCAGCTACTTCGCCCTACCATTACTACCCGGGATTTTTCTCCCCTTGGGCTTTGTCCGGGTGCTACTATAATCGTTCGCTATCGGGTCAACGGTCGATTTGCGGCCGGTACATCTTACTCGCTCCAAATTGCCAGAGTGCCTACCGACTCGACGGCAGCTAAATTCATTGAACTGGGCAGTGTAACAAGCAGCGATAGCCTCATTTCAGTAGCTATACCCGACACGACCCTGCCGGGAAGTTACTACGTGCGGGTTGCGGGAAAAAACTCAACCATTACTATTTTAGGGTCTGACACCCCAACACTTTTAAATATTATCTCCCCCCCCAGTGCGGCTATTGTTGCGGCGGAAAGAATAATTTTCGGTGGGGAAACTACCCCCATTACTATCAACTTTACGGGCGCCGGTCCTTGGAACTTCTCCTACCGAGAAGTAAACGATAATTCTCTGGGAACTATCTATACGGCTACTGCACTGAGTAGCCCTTACGATCTGATAGTAAGACCATTAAAAACAACGATTTATTTTCTTACATCGGTCAGCAACGCCTGTGGAAGTGGTCCGACTTCGACCCAAAGTGTCATGGTGAAGGTAATTCCTCTTTTGAGCGCGGCAAATCCAACGATAGAAAATTCCGTAGAGGTTTATCCATTACCGACCACCAATAACCTGACCATTCGAGTGGGTGAGTACGCTTCCCCCCAACCCATCCGATGGGAGCTTCATAATGTACTAGGGCAGGTAGTGATGCAATCTAAAACCTACGATAAGGTTTCGGAGCTATCGCTGACCAACCAACCAGCCGGGTTGTATCTACTCCGTATTCAGCTAGGTGAGCAAGTAATTGTAAAGAAAATCATAAAGCAGTAGAGGACAGCCACAATAATCATCTAAAAATCTACAAGTCGGCTAAATACCAGCCGCTTGTAGATTTTTATTTAGGTAGTAGCCTATGAACAAGCCAAGTGAGCGATTATACTCCGAAAAGCCTAGCGGACCACCAAAGCCTGCAATTACTTTGCTCTTTACAAGGGATAAATCATAATTCACCCCGACGATAAACCTGTTTTTTTCTATTCCTGCGGTAGCCGTAAGTCCAGCATCAAGGCGGCGGTATTCATCGATCCGATTGTTGGGCTGCCTGACAAACACTATTTTCTGGTCACCCTGAAAATCAGACTTTCTTTTACCCCCAACTCCGGCCGCAGTGTAGGGTCCTGCCCCAATAAATACCCGGGGCTATCGTATAGATAGTATAAGCCCACGACCGGAATCTGCATGTAGGCAAGTACATTTTTTTCCTTAAAGACTGCTGATAAAACATTTACCGTTGCGTCATAATACTACGATTTAGAAGTTCCACCTTTTGTAGATATTACTACTTTGGTCTGAATAGAAAAACGAGAGGTTACTACTTTCGCAAGACCAGCACCCACCTGATACCCTATCAAGGGGTCATACTCAATTCCCGACTTAAAGGAAGAAAGTGTTGGTCCGGCTTTGACAAAAAAACTAGTCTGAGCGTAGGCCGTTTGAATACCGACAAGCATCAACACTGTGATAAAATAACGGAAGCAGTAGTTCATAATTGATGTTACGCAAGTCTGTTTTTATCCAAAGGAAATATTGCCTGTGTGTTTTAGTTTGAGTAGTTCTAGTTCTTTGAAAGCGGCTTGAATAGCCTTGATGTATATTTTCCCTTTTAGGGCGAAATGGTTGAGTTT